>CAMCZP010000017.1 GCA_945887855.1 Leptospira interrogans serovar Manilae
ATCTAGATCTCATTTCTTTGGCTGCTTTCCTGGAAAATGTTATCATTAAAATAGAAGAATCTTCTATCTCTTTATCTTTAATTAAGGATACAACAAGCTCTATTATAGTAAATGTTTTACCACTTCCTGCAGCAGCTATAATTTGTATATACCCAAATGGATCTTTTAATATTAGTTTTTGTTCTTCACTTAGATTCATATTTTTTCCTATATAATATTTTAAATTATATAGTACATTTAGTAATTTATCCATTATTAATTATATAAAAAAATTTCAATAGTAGATAGATATTACATCTTACTTAAAAAAAAATAAATAATATGTAATATTATAAAAAAAATTTATAAAAAATAGTACCCCTGATTCTTTTTTTTACCTACAAGAATAGAAAATCAAAGGAGATTATTCTATGAAAAACATGGCGTATGCAATACTCGATGGAAATCTGACATCAGATCCCGAGTCAAAAAAAATAAATAGTTCAACTACAGTGACTACTTTTTCAATAGCAATCAATCATTACACAAAGGGAGAGGAAAATGAGGGGGATGTATCTTTTATTGATGTTGAAACTTGGGATAAGTTAGCAGAAAACTGTGCCGAATTTTTAAAAAAAGGTAAAATGGTCACTGTAATAGGTACTTTAAAACAAGTGAGATGGAAATCAATGGATGGGGGTAATCGTCAAAAATTTAAGATTGTTGCCTCTAGTGTTCGATTTGATTCTTTTGCCGATAAAAAGCAGGACAAGGAGGTTCAAAAAAAAGCTGCCTGAAATAAATAAAAGTTAAGTAAACCCGGGCAGGTAAAAGTAAGATTCCTGCCCACATGTAAGCTCATAAATATCTACTTTTACCCATTACTTAAAAAAAATAAAATTTCCTTGCAACTCTTCTGTTTCTAAAAAGATTAGAAGGAAATGCGATTGATCCTAATTAATTTCTTATGCATATATTTATTTGGAACTTCCAATCTATTTGCATCGGAAAAAATATCCATTGAAAATCTAACCCTTTTCATAAGCCCCTCTGAATACCCCAAAAGTATTCCACTGGGTTTTGTACCGGATGGTTCACGCTTACTCTATTCGACTGATTTAAAAAAATTTGGATTTGAAAGTGTCGAAATTTCTTTAATTTTTGAATCTCCTTTGAGCAAAGAGGAAATGATTTTGTACTATGAAGTATTTTTTAAAGGATTAGATTGGCGCATCTTACAAAAAGAAACCAATGTTGAAAAATCTTTATTCTTAGCTGAAAGTCCTGGAAAAAAAAATATTCTCACAATTCTTTTGACTAGCAAGGGGACGGGTTCACTCATAAAATTATTTAGTAAAAAGCAAACCAATTATTGAATTATGAGACAGGATAATAATTTCTATTTTATAATGACCCTTCTCATAGTATTTCTCTTGGGCTCACTTATCTTCTTGTTTATAGTTTTCAAATCTTTCTTTTGGTCAGCTTTTATCTCTCTTATTTTTTATTTGGGATCGAGGGAGTATTACCTTCGAATTAAATTTAAATTGCCAAAATCAGCACGTCATTCAGCCCCCTATCTTATGATTATCCTAGTCATCATAACTATTTTTTTACCTTTGGTCTTTATTTCTAGTACACTTGTGAATGAGCTACTTTCATTGCTTTTTGTTTTAAAGATAAACTTATCTGAAGAAAGGCTTTTACCTTTTCTGATGAATTTTTCCTTGATCACAGATTACTTTACTGATTCAGAATTTTTTTGGGTCCAATTGCCTATGGGCTACAGAGAGATTGTCCAAAATTATGGTGATATATTAAATATAGATAGTCTTTATGGAATTTTAAGCAATGCAACTTCTCTTATCTTGGGGGGTATAAAGGTTCCCATTGAATATTTGACTAACACACTATTTAGTTTAATCCTTTTGTTCTTTTTTTACAAAGATGGATATAAAGTTGAATCATTCTTTGAAAGCAATATGCATATCTCGGGTGAAATAAAAAATAAAATTATGTATCGAATTTTAGATGCAGTCAAAGCAGTTCTCAAAGGAAATTTTATAATTTCTTTGTTACAGGGAATCATTCTTGGATTTATTTTATTTTTTGCTGGTATTTCAAATCCAATCCTCTATGGAAGTATCGGAGCATTTTTTTCATTAATTCCAATTATTGGCACTGCGGTAGTATGGTTACCCGCAGGATTGTACATACTAGTCTATGAAGGAAATTTGATTTCCGGTATACTGGTTATGAGTTTTAGTTTTGGTGCCTATCTGATTCTAGAAAATTTTATCAAGCCAACCATGTTAGACAGGAAATTAAATATACACCCATTTTTATTGTTTTTATCCCTCTTGGGTGGAATCCAAGAATTTGGTATCATAGGTTTAATCATAGGACCTGTCACTGTGACTATCATTGTAATACTATGGGATTATTGGATTTACTATAATAAAAATCTTAAGCACAATCCAGATGGAGAAAGTGGAGAAATTGTTTGAAGCAGGAATTTCAAAAAGCTTTTACTGTTTCAGATGTAAATAAAATCCTCAAAAATCAAATACTTTCTATCTCGGAACTCCAGAGATTTAAAGTAGTTGGAGAAATCTCTAATTTAAGCAATGCAGGAAATAACCATACATATTTTAAATTAAAAGATAAAACCAGCATTCTAAATTGTGCTTTTTTTTTGAGCCAAAAAAAGCAATACAAAGGAAAGCCCATAGAAAACGGAATGCAAATTGAGGTAATTGGTTCTATAAATTTTTATGAACCTGGAAGTTATCCTTCAATAACTGTATATACCATTGAAGAAATAGGCAAAGGTGATATACTTTACCAAATAGAACTCCTAAAGCAAAAATTAAATCTTTTGGGAGTGTTTGATGAAAATAGAAAAAGACCCATTCCCAGATATCCAAGAACAATAGGGATTGCAACTGCCCCAAATGGTGCTGCAGTACAAGATATAATTAAAGTTATTAGAACTGTATCTCAAAGTGTTAATATTCTATTGGCACCCTGTATAGTACAGGGAGATATGGCACCAAAGTCAATTATATCTGCAATACATAATTTAAATAATCCAAATATGAATGTCGATGTTATAATAGCAGGTAGGGGAGGGGGGAGTTCTGAAGACTTAATGGCATTTAACAATGAAGATGTTGTAATGGCTTTTTATAATTCTAGAGTCCCTATAATTTCAGCTGTAGGACATGAGATAGATTCTGTTTTGACAGATTTTGCCGCTGATGATTCTGCTCCTACTCCTAGTGTAGCAGCAGAAACTGTAATTGCTTCCCACATAAATATAAATATGAGTTTGAGTGATCTAGAAAAAAGATTAATTAATTCATTAAATATAAAGATTAGAACAGAAAAAGATAAATATATTAAAATTTCAAATTCAAGAATATTTAGAGAGCCCCAGTTTATACTTTTTGATAGATATCAAATTGTAGATGATATTTTAAAAAATATTTTTCTATTGGGAGAAAATAGAATTACAAAAAAGTACTCTGAGTTACAAAAATTTGATAATATATCAATTTATATAAAATCTAACTTAGAATCTACAAAAAATAAATTCTTACTGATTCAAGAAAGAATAGAAAATTTTTCACCCTTAGGGACACTCAAGAGGGGATACTCCGTGGTGAGAAATAAAAATAAAAATGTAATAAAATCAATAAAACAGGTAAACTTAGGGGAGGAAATAGAAATAATCCTCGAAGATGGAAAAATAATTGCAGAAGTTAAGGGAAAAGTATGACTAAATCAGAAAAAAAAATATCATTTGAAGAAGCATTGGAAGAACTCGAAAAAATAGCAGAAAAATTAGAACGTCAATCACTTTCTCTAGAAGATTCTATAAAAGCATTTGAAAGAGGAACTGAACTAAAAAAGATTTGTGCGGATCGACTTAAGGAAGCTGAGGGTAAAATTGAATTTCTCCAAAAAAATTCAGATGGTAGTACTACGAGAGAGTCATTTATAAAAGAAAAATCACCTTCTAAGCTAGATGATTCAGATGGCATTTTTTAATGGATAAATCATTAAAAGAATCTCATCTACTATTACTTTTAGCAAGCATACAATTCACACATATCTTAGATTTTGTAATTATAATGCCACTTGGTCCCCGTTTTATGGATGTATTTAAAATAAATCCTCAGGAGTTTGGTTTTATTGTTTCTTCTTATACTTTTAGCGCAGGTTTAGCAGGTATTATAGGAACAGGATTTGTAGATAGGTTTGATCGAAAAGCAGTTCTAAATACAGCTTATTTGGGTTTTGTATTGGGAACATATCTCTCTGCTATTTCTCCCGATTATAAAATGCTTTTATTGGCGAGGATAGTCTCCGGGGCATTCGGTGGGATTTTGGGAGCAATGGTGTTTTCAATCTTAGGTGATGTGATACCCTATGAGAGAAGGGGTAAAGCATCCGGGATAATTATGTCTGCATTTTCATTTGCATCTGTAATTGGTGTTCCTCTGGGCTTATTCCTTGCATCACAATTTAATTCTTGGGCAGCTCCTTTTTGGGGTTTGGCTATCCTTTCTACATTTATTTTATTTTTTTCTCACTTTGTAATGCCTAATGTTAAGACTCATATCAATAAAATGGAAAACCATAGTGTCTATAAAGTTTACATGATAATTTTAAAAGATTCAAATCATCTAAAAGCTTTTATGCTTATAATTTCTATGATGTTTGCAGGATTTAGTGTAATACCTTTTATAAGTCCTTATATGGTTTCAAATGTAGGGGTTTCAGAAAAAGATTTGTCCTATCTCTACTTTTTTGGGGGAGCGGCTACAATTTTTACAGCTAGAATAATTGGTACATTAGCGGATAAATATGGAAAGTATAAAGTTTTTTCTGTCATAGCTGCACTCTCTACCATTCCAATTTATATCATTACAAATTTATCTGTAGTACCCCTATATCAGGCATTGATAGCTTCTACTTTATTTTTCATATTAGTATCCGGTCGTTTCATCCCCGCTCTGGCAATGATTACATCTTCAGTATTGCCAAGAAATAGGGGTGGGTTTATGAGTTTAAATTCATCATTTCAGCAAATTGCATCTGGAATGGCTTCTATCATTGCTGGTATGATTTTAGTAAAAAATCAGGATGGAACCATGAGTAATTATCAATATGTGGGGTATATGGCTATGCTTTCCACTCTACTTGCAATTTATTTAGGGAGCAAATTGAAAGTTGCAACGGATCATGCCCATCATCCAACCTGAATTTTTAATCCGTCATCATCCTCAAAACTAGTAGCTGTATTACCAGTGATTGCTATTAATACAGTGAAAATTCCTATTCTTCCTACATACATAAGAAAAATATAAATAATTTTTTCTAAATCTCCTAAGTTAGATGTTATACCTAAACTCAATCCAACAGTTGAAAAAGCAGAAATAACTTCAAATGTAATGATTTGTATAGCATTGTTTACGCCATGTAAATAGGTTAAAATAAAGATTATAATCGCAAGGGAAGATGTGGATAAGAAGTACAAACGAGTGCTCATAGCTACAGATTTCTTAGAAACATTGCTTCCCGATATAACAACAAATCCCTGTGAGCTGAGTACATTTATTAAATATTTAGCTAGTATCACAAAAGTAGTAATTTTTATTCCACCCGCAGTACCTTGGGGACCTCCCCCAACAAACATCAACAAGCAAATTAGTACCATAGTTGGATCGTTTATATTTGTTATATCAATGCTGTTAAAACCTGCTGTTCTTGTAGAGATAGATAGAAACAGAGAATTAAATATTTTATCTATTAAATTCAATTCTCCCAATGTATGTGTGTTATTAAATTCTAGGTATAGAATCCCAAAGAATCCTGCCAGAATTAAATACAAAGAACCATATAGAATTATTTTAGTTTGAACCCTATTGGACTCTCCCGTAATAGTTTTATTATAGTCCTCAATTCTAGTTTCTGTGAAATATGAAAGCTTTGTAAGCAGGATATAGAGTTGAGGTGGTTCTTTTCCCTGTATTGCAGTTCTCATGACATAGGTTTCACCTAAAATTTCAATTTTTGAAAATAATTGTTTTAGAATTTGCAAAAGGGATTTCTCAATATAAATGATTACGGGATAGCCAATCCCACCTATTACAATCAAAATTGAAAGTATAGTTAATGGAATCGGATAATTTCTTAAGAAACCTGCAGTATCAAATACAGAAAAACCAGCATTGTTAAAAGCAGAAATTGCAGTAAAAAGGGCTACAAAAAAACGATGCTCAACAATATTATCAGGTAAAGTGTAGTACAAAGAAATAGTTCCCAAGAGTTCTATGGTGATAGTGATATTTAGAATAGATATAATTACTCTTATGATTTTAGATCTATCAAATTTAGATTCTTTGTCGGGGCCATCAAATTTTTTAGTATCTGTATCTAATGCTTCTGAAATAAAGTTATGTAATTTTGTATTACGTGAGAGGTTGTTAATAACAAGCACTCCAATGAGTACGGTCATTACGATTATTCCCAATCCTCCTGCCTGAAAAAAGAGCATAAGAGCTATCTTGGTTGTAAAACTAAGGCTACTTATGGAAACGGGTGAGAGTCCGGTGATAGAAAATGCGGAGGCAGATAGGTAGAGGGAATCTATGTATGTCAAATTCCCATTTTCTAAGAAGTATAAAATAAAAGAACCAATGAAAATTGCTGTACCGAAGCTTACCACAATTCCCCTGGCTACAGAAAGTTTTAAAAATGTTTCAAGGATCGGATTTGCAAGGAAGGATATTCCTTTCAAGAGATTCCTGAGGAGGAATTTCATTCTTATTTTAGATCTTCTTCTAGTTCCTCATTTTCCTGCTCTTCTTCATTGCTTTCCTGGTCTTCAAAATCCTCTTCCATTGCCCCAGATTTCCCTTTTTTAGAGTAGTCCCAATAGGAGTTGGGAAGAGTAAATGAGCTTTTTCCATTCTTATCCTCATCAAATGCGAGGAGTTTGGATAAAAATACTCTTCCCTTTTTTGCAATGCTACTTTCTGAGAAAATGGGGAAGGAAAGTAGGAGAATTATAAAAATTGATACAAGATACTTCATATTATTTACCTTTTTTTTCAAATGTTACAGTAAACTGAACCTTTGCTAAATCCTTAATGGGATTTATCATACTATCATAGTTAATTTGAAAATCCTTACGATTGATTCCTACAGAACCTGAATATTGGGCAGATTGAACATCCTCACTCAGAGATACCGGTATATCATAAGTTTTTTCTATATTCTTTATCGTCAGTTTTCCGGTAAGTATAAGAGAATTTGGACTATTTTCTTTTACACTCAATACTTCAAAGGAAGCTTTTGGGAAATTCGGAACATCAAAAAAATCTTCATTTCGAAGATGGTTATCCCTTATACTGTTTCCTGTGTCAATGGAAGCTACATCAATCTCAACCTTTGCCTTTTTTGCTTTTGCATCTAAAACCTCTAAGGTTACTTTTTTAAATTCCCCATTTGCTTTTCCAAATCTAGTATCAATTTCAAATTTTATTTCAGTTTTTTGGTGGGTGAGTACTTGTGAAAACACAGGCAAACTCAATCCAAAGAGTAAGATAGAGATAATAATTTTTTTCATGGAATTTTTCCTTCCTATATCTCCATAAAATGATTAGATTTCTAGCTTACACGTAAAAAAATCGGAGAGTGTATGAAAAAATTTGAAAGTATCTATATTCCCGACCTGGAAGATTACATTCAAGATACTTTCACCAACCGCCCATCTCCATTGTTTTTGGAGGTAGAGAAGCATGCGATTAAAACTAGGGTGCCTATCTTAACTCCCGCCACCGGGGAAGTTTTGCAGTATATCATTTCACAGGAAAAACCAAATTCTATCTTAGAGCTGGGTACAGGAATTGGATATTCCATTCTTTGGATGCTATCAACCAAACTTCCTTTGAAAATTATTTCCTGGGAACGCAACAAAACCTGCATCCAAGATGCCAATCAATTTATTGAAGCTTTTATACAAAAAGACCAAACAGTTATTTTGGAAAACCTTCACATCCTGGACACTGTAAAAAATAAACCTAAGTTTCACGAATTCGACTTTGTCTTTGTGGACTGTGATAAGATTTGCTATCCTGAGTTACTATCTTTGTTATCATTAAAAATGAAACCCGGATCTATTTTGGTATTTGATAATGTTCTCTGGCATGGGAGGTTACAAAAGGATGTACACACCCGACCTTCAGACCATTCCATTCAGACTTTTTGGGATAAAGTACTCACAGATTTTTGCAATAGAACATTGTTTCCAGTGGGAGACGGTTTATTATTATTGCGTATTTAAGTAGTAATGACGCAACTTCAATTACTATCTTTTTCCGCCGGTAGGCGGAAAAAAGCCTAGGATTGTTGCGAATAAATTTGCAAAAACGTCAGTAATTAATAGATAGATAATAATAACATAGTCATATCATCCCTAGTTGTATGACTTGAAAATTGCATTACATCATTGAGGATTTTTCTGAGAATGGTTTCTTTGGGTTCATTAATATTCATTTTTACAATATTTTTAAACTGATCCGCACCCAATATTTCTTCATCATGATTGAAATTTTCCACCACACCATCTGAATAAAAAAAGATTCGATCACCTTTTTTAATTTTTCTTTTGTAGTACGTAAAAATCGGATCATCAAGTAAAAGTAGATAAGTCCCATTCCCTTTAATTTCAAAAATTTGGTTATCTGAAAATAAAAAAACTTCGTGGTGACCGGCATAACTATATTCAATTTCTTTTGTAGAATAAATATATCTTAGGAAGATTCCCGATAGGTGGTGATGTTTGATGATTGGAGATAAAAGTGTGTGCATGTGATACAAACATTTGTCAGGTGGTAAATTTAAATCGGAAGCCATTTTAAATGCCAAAAGTACCATCCCACTCATGAGAGCAGCAGAGAGACCATGACCTGAAATATCTCCAAAAAAAATATCCAAGTGATTGTCGAACTCTTTGTAAAACAGGGAGTCTCCCCCCACATGCGAATATGGCAGATAAAAACTGTTTATAGAAAAGACATTTTCAAGTTCTTTATCTACAGGCAAAAGAAATTTTTGGGTTTTTACAGCCAGATCTATTTCAAAATTTACTTTGTCTAAAAGAGTTTTGATTTGAAAATTTGATGCTTCAATCTCATTTAAATGTTTTAATCTCTCTTTTTCCAACAAATGAATTTTTAGATGGTTCTCTACCCGTGCAAGGACTTCTCCCGCCTGGAAGGGCTTATTTATATAATCCACCGCACCCAATCGAAAACTCTCGGATATATTTTCTACATCCCTATTTGCACTTATGAAAATAACGGGAATAGTGGATTGTATTTCTAATTCCCTTATTTTTTTTAAAACATCCAAACCATTTTCTTCGGGCATCACGAGATCGAGTAGAATAAGATCCACCTCATTCTCTGATAAAAAGTGGAGTGCTTCTTTGACGGATGTAAAACCAAAGTAGATATTGGGTTTGTTTCCCAATATTTTTTTAAGGAGTTGAATATTTAGGATTTCATCATCTAATATTAGAATTTTACGTTTGGTTTCTAACAAGGTTAAGCCAATTTCTTTGATAGGATGGTGTTTTCAATTAAGAATATAGATCAAGATTTTACTACTCAAAGATAAATAAAGAACTTATTGCTTTTTTTGTACTTAGGATACTCATTTGGTGAGTTTGTGAGAACGTACTGAAATCTGCCATTCTAATTCAATTAGAATGGCAGAGTAGGGCTAATCTTCGTCTTGTTTTACTTTGTACTTCTTGATTAGGTCCTGTTCGATATTTTTGGGGACGGGAGCATATCTGGAAAATTCCATTGAGAATTCTGCCTTTCCCTGTGTTGCCGAACGGATCACGGTTGCATACCCAAACATATCAGCTAAGGGAACCTCGGCTTCAATTTTGCAGTATCCGTCCTGTTCTGTTGTATTTAGTATCATCCCACGCCTTTGGTTGAGTGAACCCAGAATAGCTCCCTGGAATTCTACGGGACCATCGCACTCTACCTTCATGATTGGTTCAAGAATGATGGGAGCTGCTTTTGAGAATCCCTGACGGAATCCATATCTCGCACCAATTTGAAACGCCATATCGGATGAATCTACATCATGGTATGCCCCATCATTGATCACCGCCCGAACACCGATGATAGGAAACCCAATTTGGGATCCCCTTTCTAAACAGCTTCGGAAACCCTTATCACAGGAACCAATGTATTCTCTGGGAATGGAACCACCCACAACCTTATCCACGAATTCATAATCTTTGTGTTCTTCCATGGGGATGGGTTCGAGAAATCCAGCCACCCTTGAAAATTGACCCTGACCACCCGTTTGTTTTTTGTGGGTATAGTCAAATTCTGCCTTTCTGGTGATTGTCTCCCGATATGCTACTTGTGGAGCCCCTGTTACCAATTCTACTCCATATTCCCGTTTCATCCTTTCGATATAGACTTCGAGGTGGAGTTCTCCCATTCCTTTGATGATGGTCTGTCCTGATTCCTTATCAATTTCAGTCCTAAAAGTAGGATCTTCCTTGGTGAATCTATTCAGGGCTTTTGCCAGGTTGGGGAGGTGTTTGGATTCTTTGGCTTCAATCGTCAAAGAAATCACAGGTTCTGGAATAAACATGGAGGTCATGGAGACTTTTTGTTGCCCATCAGTGAAGGTATCTCCAGATGCACAATCAATTCCAAAGAGAGCGACTATATCCCCTGCTTCCGAAAAGGTGACGTCTTCCATTTCATTGGAGTGCATTCTCACTAGTCGGCCAACATTGTGTTTTTTGTTGGTGGCTGAATTGTAAATGGTCATACCCTTTTGGACCTTGCCCTGGTATACCCTACAATAGGTAAGCTGACCATACCGACCATCTTCCAATTTGAAGGCAAGCATGACAAGGGGTTTGTCAGGATTGGACTCCAATACAATTTTCTCTTCAGATTTATTGATATCCAAAGCTTCGTTGACAACATCTTTTGGACATGCTAAAAGTTCGCAAACTCCATCTAAAAGCTTTTGTACTCCTCTATTTTTGTAAGCAGAGCCCATAAATACAGGAGTGAGTTTTAGCTCTATGGCTCCTTTTCGGACTGCACCCTTGATTAAATCTACAGTTACATTTCCCTCTAGCATAGCCTCTGTGAGCTCATCACTGCAAAGAGAGGCGGCATCTAATAATTCTTCCCGTCTTTTTTCTGCTTCGGCTAAAAGTTCTGCAGGAATTTCTTTTTCAATGACATCCTGACCATTTGGACCTTCAAAATAGATTGCTTTCATGGTGATAAGATCAATGATCCCCACATGATCGCCTTCCAAACCTATAGGCATTTGAACAGCAACAGCATTGTGTTTGAGTTTTTCACGGAGTTGGTCAATCACCCTCCAGGGATTTGCCCCTGATCTATCGAGTTTGTTGATAAATGCAAGCCTAGGTACGGAATACCTACGCATTTGCCTATCTACAGTGATGGATTGGGATTGAACCCCTGAGACCCCACAGAGTACGAGAATGGCACCATCTAGAACGCGAAGAGCCCTTTCCACCTCAATGGTAAAATCCACGTGGCCCGGTGTATCAATGATATTGATTGTATAGTCCTGGTCGTTGTTCTTGTTATGCCAGGTACAATATGTGGCCGCTGATTGGATTGTGATCCCTTTTTCCCTTTCAAGATCCATACTATCCATCTTTGCACCCACTCCATCTTTCCCACGGACTTCATGGATTGCATGGATACGATTGGTATAAAATAAAATTCGTTCTGTAAGTGTTGTTTTTCCACTATCAATGTGAGCAGAAATACCAATATTTCTGATTTTAAGCAATTTTTCGCTGTACTGGGTTGTACTCATTTTTTTCCTCTGAAAAGAGGCAACCTTTCTATTTTATCTGGTCCCTCATTTGAATAATGGATAGGAATAATTATCCATCAAATTCGACCATATAAAAAATAGGGTGGTTTTTAACTATCTTTATTTCTCTTTGGAGGGTTCGCTGAGAGAAAGTGACTTGGAGAGTTCTCTCATTTTAGCTTTTTCATCCAAAGTTAAATCATAAAACTCACATCCAATTCGAAGCTTTTGGTTATCATCTTTTGAGGCATACCGCACTACTGCCTTCATTGGTACTTTTTCACCCAAGATCTGTATATTAAAGAACAATATAGCATTTGGAGCCAAAAGCTTTTGGTGGTAGTCCGAGTTGGATACCACAAATCCAATACCACTCGAGCTTATATCAATCACTTCACATTTTTCATGTACATTGATCAATTCTTCATGGGAATTGATTTCAGAGATGAGAGTTCCTGCAATGGAAGAACAGGATTGGAAATCTTCCATGCTTAAGGTAGATGTGTGAGTTGCTCTGATATATCCTAATAAAATTTTATCCCTGAAAAGGATGGGAATTGTGATTTCTGCTCCCACAATTGGGTTTGGATCCGAGGAAGAATTTAAAAGTTCTTTGTACTGAACGGGATTAAAAAAGGCTGTGTTGTAAGGATCATTGCTACCCGGTTTGGGGAGAAAAATGGGACGTTGGCTACTTCTAAAGATTGTCATACGAATATCATTGATAGCATCTATTTTTAAATCTAGGGTTGTAAATTTATGTAGTATAGATTTAGATCTGGAATTCCATATAGGTTGGATTGTAGATGCTATTTTGGTGGTATTTTGGAGGAGCTCTTCATTTGATATAATAGAGTTTATAAAAATTTTATCCTCTGATTCCGGCTTCTTAGTTACAACAACTCTGGATTCAATTCGCTTTGCGTCATCTCGTATTACCATTTTCATTGGTTTTAAAAACTCAATGTCTACATTCGAACCGGGCATAAGCTCAAACCAAAAGTGATAGAGGCTAAAATTATTAGTAAATGTTAAAATTCTTATACCTTTGTCTAATCGATCTGTACCCTTTATGACAATACCTTCTTGGTTAGCGGAAATAATTTGCACAGGAGTTTGTTCATTTTCGTGGTACATAGATACGGGAATACGGGGAAAGAGAGAAGAGATAACTTTTCCAATCAATTGGAGATCAGTTATTTCTCTTTCAATAGGAGTTTTATTTTCTGTGTTTCTCATTTGGTATACTCTCTAGTTTGCATATATGCCTTACATACAATATATACCAAATAGAATTTTCATACAGCAAATGTAAATAGGTTTTACGTTTTAAAAAAATCTACTTGGTCATTTAGATCCGATGTGATTTTAATGGTTTGTTCAAAGGTATTTAGCATATTTTGAGAACCAGTGGAAATTTCCATGGTGAGATCGTTGATGGTCATCACAGAATGAGAAATTGCCTCAATAGCCACTTTTTGTTCCTCGGTGGCTATTTTTATTTCATTGGATTTTTCTTTGACCTTTGTAGCCTCTGAATTTACCTCTTCATTGATTTTCATTTGTATGGTCATGGATTCTGCCAATTTAATCATCATGGTATTGATGGAGTTTATTCCATCCATGATCATTTTAATCATGGAAACAGTTCCCTGGATGCTGGAATAGCCTTGGGATATTTCCTCACTGTTGGATCGTATGAGTGCATCTATATTTTTTATACTTTGGGATGTGAGTACTGCCAATTTGGCAATTTCATCGGCAACCACTGCAAATCCCCTACCAGCATCCCCAGCCCTCGCCGCTTCAATAGAGGCATTGAGAGAAAGAAGATTTGTTTGTTTGGAAATATCACTTATGATGTTGATGATGTTTTTCATTTGGTCGGAGCTATTGTTGATTCGGGACATGCTTTCATTCATGGATTGGATGGAAGCCTCACCCGATTTTGCCTTGGAAGATATATCCCCTGCAAGACCTGTGGTATCCTTAATTTTTTGTTCCATTTCATGAATGATTTCACTCAGTGAGTTCATCCTTTCGCTGAGAGTAGAAATAATATCAAATTGGTACCGAGCGTTTCTTGCAATTTGGTCCATACCTGCTGAAACTTCTTCTATTGTGGCAGTAATTTCTTCTGTGGAGGAGGCCTGTTCCTGGGAGGATTCCGAGAAGTTGTTGAGGATAGGTGTCATTTTATTAGTGGAAGTGGCTAGATTAGAAGATTGTGTTTTTACTTCGTCAATAACATTTCTAATTTTAGTGACAAATTCGTTAAAGTACTTCGAAAGTTCTCCGATTTCATCATGGGAATCCACTTTCAAAGAGACATTTAGATTTCCATCACCACTTGCGATTTCTTTAAGATTATTGCTTACACTGGTAACATGGTCACTGATCCCGTTAGAGATTAAAATTGTAATTCCTAAGGACAAAGCAACGGTAAATATAAAAATTACTAAAATGATGTATATTAGAGTATATACCTGTTCTTTTACATCTTCAATATAAATTCCTGTACCCAAAATCCATCCAAATGGCTCAAAAGATTTAACATAACTGATCTTTTCAACAATTTTTTCTTTGTCGGTTTTAGATGGCCATTGGTAGTCAACAAACCCATCTCCACTTTTTTGGCAGATTTTAACAATTTCTTGATATATTAGCAATCCATTTGAGTCCTTGAAATCAGAAACATTTTTACCTTCCAATTCCTTTCGAATTGGATGCATGATGATTTTAGGTTCAAAGTCATTTATCCAAAGGTAATCTTTCTTATCAGAACCATATCTCATTGCTTTGATGGCATTGTAGGCTCTCTGTTTGGCTTCTTCACGGGTAATCTTATTTGCTTTTACTTCTGCTTCGAGGGATTCTAAAAAAGTGATATTTACATCAATGATATGTTTGATGTTTTCTCTCTTTATATCTAACATTCTATCGTAAATACTGGGTAAGATATAGATCATGACCATTAAGAACGCTAAAATCCCAATTAAACTGGATGCGATTATTTTATAACGTATGGGAAGATCTCTGTATTTCATGGAATTATCCTTGATTTGAAAAAATACCTTGGAATATATAGGTTGATAGAGGTGCTATTCAGGTCATCAAATATATATAAAAGTGTACTCTTCCTTTTCATTTTCGTAAAGTATTCACTTCACACAATATTATTTTATTCAAACAGGACTGCATTCGAAGATTTTTTTATTAAAAAAAATGATTTCCTCCTATTTCAGGACTCGTTTCTGATTTAGAAAGTGGAAAAGAAATACAATTACTCTCATTTTAATAAATTTTTTATGTCTAAATATTATAGAGTAAGCTATGGTTTTACATTCTCTGAGTAGATTAAAAATATGAATAATAAATTTGAATGGAAAAAATTATTGAGAATGATTTTGGATTTTATCTTTTAAAATTTAAAATATGAATGACTTTCCTGCAAAAAATCAGTTTTTGCAAATTTATTAGCAACAATCCTAGGCTTTTTTCCGCCTACCGGTGGAAAAAAATAGTAATTGCATTTGCGTCATGAATCTTTGCTTAAAAAATCAAATTATTTTGACGTCAATAAGACTATATGGAATCATTGAATTGGAACTTTTCAGCTCTTAACATTTTCGTAAAACCAAAGTAAGCTAAATTTCCCAAATATCAAACCAATTGAAAATTAAAAAAAAATAAGGGTATACAAACTTAACTATGAAAGTAAACAAAAAACCAATCGGAATTTATAAATCTATAGTAATATGCAAAGTATTATTTTTATTTATTACTTTTCCAATTTTTTCTCAACAAAAATCCGCTGAAGTAAGGGAAGTAATAAAGGCAGATGAACCAACCCCCCCACCCGCGGCACCCACATGGAATATAACCCACTATGGTTTCTTGAAAACAGATTATGTATATTCTTCCAATGCTGGTTTGAGTTATGGTAGAGAAATGCTAGGTGCTGTCAATACAGCTAAGAGACAGCTACAAGCAGATGATACAATAGGACGTGGAAATATCCAACTTGGTGATACCCGTTATGGGATGAGATTGAAATTTACCAATGCTCTGACCGGTACAATAGAATTAGATCTTATGGACTTTGACAAATCCAACCCGAATGTGAATATAAGGCCCCGAATCAGACAGGCATTTTTCTCATACAATATGGAATCTTGGGAAATATTTGCAGGCCAAAGATGGGATATCTTTGCTCCCGTAAATCCGGAGTCGTACAACATAGTAAGTAGTTCATTTGGAAATGGAAACGTAGGATGGCAAAGAGAACAAATGGGCGTTGCTAAAAAACTTCTCCAAGATTTAACCTTTACAGCAGCCATTGGAAACGGAGCCGTGAACAACACTACCTCCCCCGTGATTGGAGGAGAGCTAAACAAAACTCCCACGGTAGCAGCTCAATTTAAATATGTGCCAAATGCATCCAATACATTTTTCTTATCTGGTATCACATATTCTAAACAATACATTGACCCTACTCTTGATACCACAGCCGGAAAGGCATTGCAGTACGATGCCAGTACCTCATACTATGCACTGGGCACGGAATTATCCAAAACAAATAGAATTCGAAGAAACTCAAGTGGTGTATCTATTGGTCATGAATTTAAGTCTCAGGACAATAGACTTAGAGTTAGATGGGAAGCAACGTATGGACAAAATCTTGGAGATATAAATACTTTGAGTATTGCCAATGGTGACCAAAGAACTATGGCAAGGGACTATGCTACTTCCCAGATGGGCTATTTAACATCAAGTACCTCAGGAAATCCTTTTTTCAATACACAAGGATCTACCTACACAGATGGTTCTTACATAAACTATCTCAATAAGAGAACAGAAGTTGTAAGTATCGTTGAAAGAAGTGCTTTTATCTCTGCAGTTTATAAGTTTCTTCCGGATTGGGAACTCGGTATTTTTGGAGGTGCAAGCCAGATTATCAATAATAAAGATCTGGTCCAGGCGGGTACTGGAGCTACGCTCACCGATTATTCTGTAATGCAAGCTGCTCCAACAACTGGAATATGGACTTCTGCGAACCAAGGAAAAATTAGAGAGAGTAGTGATGTTGGGTATCACTTAACCTACCTAATGGGACCTGTAAAAATATTTTTCCAACACGAATATATCAGAACTTTCTACCAGGATCCAGAGAGAAGCAAGGGATTTGCCGCCTACATCAAAAGTATAGATGTAGATACAGGCACCATTACTTACAACACAGTCAAATTACCACATCTTACAGCTTCGGCTGAAGCTACAACACATGTAGTTCGATTTGGAGCAATGGTTCCTTTCTAAAAAAAATCCTAGGACAACCCTAAGATTTATCTCAACAAAAATGCCTACAGTTCCTTGTAGGCATCCTCTCCTTTCTATTTTTTGTTTCCCTAAAACCTAACTTTTTCAACATACTCCTATAGGGGAGAATTCTCCTGGAGGTATATACAATGGAAACAGTTCAAATCAGACAACCCAGTGATATTAAGTTACTAGAGAAAATGGAGAGAACATACCTCAATATTCCAATGGAAGCAATCATCAAACAGGATGTACTCAGGCAGGGGATAAATTTCTCTTCTGAATCTTTGCATTTAGACAAAGATTACAAAGCTAAGGATTATTTTATTTTTTCATTTGATCATATGCCACTTTCTGATATGAAAAAAGGAGAAGATAAAAATGCACCTGAAGAAATCCGTGTTACAGGTGGTCATTTTGATTTAAAGTCAACCATCATCTCTACAAGAAATAATGAAAATTCCCCCTATGTTGTAAAACTAAAAGATAACAAGCCCCATCTTTATTTAGAAAATACTGATTTGGGAGGATTAGATTTTCCTCCAATACCCTCGTGGTACAAACACAAGACTAGCTCAGGAAAATTACCGGGTGAGATAGCTCCCGTGATAGAATGGGGCTATTTGATTTATCTGACTGTATTTCGAAATTGCCAATACTTTGGAAAAGAGGAAGAGTGTGCATTTTGTGATATTAACCACAACTACCGCCAACAAAAAAATGCAGGAAGACCATACACAGGTGTAAAAGATGTGGAGGATATCTTGGAAGTTTTAAGTTGGATAAACACAGAAGATTCAATAGCAAAAGTTTATACTATCACCGGAGGAAGTGTTCTCACAACTTTAAAGAAAAAAAAGGAAGTAGATTTTTATTTAGAATACCCCCGAGCTATAGAATCTAAATTTCCGGGAAGATGGATGGGCAAATTGGTAAGCCAAGCTTTTGAAAAAGAGGATTGCAAACAATTTAAAGATGCGGGTATCCAGGTTTATCATCCTAACTATGAGGTGTGGGATAAGGATCTATTTGAAAAAATATGTCCCGGAAAATCTTCATGGATTGGAAGGGATACCTGGATTCGTAGAATTGTAGATTCTGCTGAAATTTTTGGTCCGTCATACGTAATACCAAATTTCGTTGGAGGGGTTGAACTTTCAGAACCCCATGGATTTAAGACAGTGAAAGAGGCAGTTGATTCAACTTCTGAAGGATTGGATTTTTTCATGTCCAAAGGGATTATGCCAAGATTTACTGCATGGTGCCCTGAACCCTACACAACCCTTGGAACCCAAGCTGGGCCACCTCTGGAATACTTTTGTGAGCTATTGACATCATGGAAACAAATTTTTGAAAAGTATAATCTTCCAATTCCTCCTGGATATGGAGAACCCGGTGTCGGCAAAGCAGTATTTAGTGTAAGTGCCTTTATGGATGTGATTGGTTATAAGGGGCGTATATAGTACACATTTTTTTTAGTACACATGTACTACATATTTCTTTTACATATTTAGTTTTACAAATTTTTAGAATACCCAATCTACTCAAAGGGAAATCATAGAGTAGGGGATCTTCCGAGTTTATTTGTTTTACATTTTCAGTAATTTCTCTTGCCATTTTTGCATTTATTGTTTTTAAATTGGATAGTCCCAATATTTTGGCGAGTTTTACAATATGAGTATCTAATGGATAGATAATATCTTTCTTTTTAAAAGTTTTGTACAATCCGAAATCGGGAAAGGTATCCCTCACCATCCACCTAAGAAACATATTGTACCTTTTATTGGCTGAGTTTTTTGAGCCGGATCCAATAAGAAATTTTAATCCATTCGACAATTTTTTTTCGCCTGTTATATTTAAGATTGTGGATGTAAATTTATTTTGAAAAGATTGGATTCTTTCTTGGGCAGAGTAAGAATCATCTAAGAAATAAAATTCCAAACTTGTACTACTCTTAAGAAGGGTTTGTAATCCTTGAAAGAATATATGGATATCCTTATTTGTTTGGAATCGATAGTATATGTTTGATGAAAAACTAAGGTTTTCGTTTTTAATTTTTTGGTAAGGGGAGTTGTTTAATCCCTTTAATAATTTTTCTAAAAAAATTTGGATGCTTATTACATTACCATACGAAAACATAGAAGCAATGTATCCAATTATTTCAATGTCTTCTCTTTTTGAAAATCTATAGCAAAACAAAATGGGATCTGTTTGTAATAAGTCTGGATGATTGAATTGTCCTGCTATTTCATCAAATTGTTTTCGAATAGAATGGGATTTCCATTTTGAAACATTCATTAGTTATGCCACTTCCTCAACCCTTTTTTTCACTCTTCCAATTTTGAAACTACCAAACCTAACAATAGAAAAAAAAATCCCACAGAAAAAAAATGAATTGGAGAGACAGAAATCTAGAATTTACTATTCTAAGACTTCAGCAAATCCAAATGAAACCATTCCTTAACTTTCAAGTGAACAAATGCCTCTCCCTTATTTTTGGTATACTTTTTTTGATAAGTTGCAGCAAAGACAGAGATCCCGAGCTCAGATTGAATGGAATTGCCAGTGTCCAAAAAATTTCATCATATGATGAACCTATTCCCAATTCATGCTCTGAAACATCAGAAAAAATAGGTATACCATCCTCATTGAGTGCAAATAAAAAACTTTCTAATGGATCTTATTTTGAATATTGTATCCAATTTTCAGGCGATACATTATCAAATACAATAAATCGTACCGCAATGAGTTTAGGGTATATTGATAACTTTCCTGTAGTGTACTTAAATGGAGAAAAGATTTATTCTTATGAAACGGAAAATCCACAGGAGATTTATAAGTATGAAAAAGAATTAATATTTGAATTTAATAGATTTTTAATAAAAAAAGATAATATCTTATTGGTTCGTTTAAAACCTATCTTTTTAAGAGAAAATGGCATGGGGATTTTTGGGGGAATTCTTAGGATATCGTCAATTGACCAATTGGCAAAATGGAATAATAGGTATAAAATTTATAATTTTGGGAAAGTGGTACTCTACTTTGGAACATCCCTTTTGTTTATAACGCTCTTCTGGGGTAGGCGAAGAGAATATTCTTTTTTATATTTTGGTATTTTTTTATTTATTGTTGGTCTTTATTTTTCTACAAAACTTGAAATAAAATATGATATAGGATTGAATTTATATTTATTAAAAAAATTAGAATATGTAAGTTTGTCACTCCTTGTGCCTTCTTTGAACTTTTTTTTACCAGCAATTCTTCATAGAAAATTACCAACTTGGTTATTAATTTACAATATTTTTGTTATCACACTTTTTTCTGGATTATTTTTCTTCCTCAAAGAATTAAAATTTATAGATGAAATAAATCATATTTATCATGTTCCTTTTATTTTGCTTTCACTACTATTATCATTAGTTATTATAATTTTCGAAGTTAGAGAGAAAAATAAACGAGCAATTCCAATTTTACTTATAATTATAATTCCATACTCAATGTCTATGTTCCATATTTTAAATTCTGCATTTTTGATTTTTCCATCTGTGATGAATGTTTCTATAGGTGGTGATTCTATATTTATATTGGTAGTTTGTATGACACTATATGTAGCAATTGGTTTTTATAAATTACAAAAAAATTTAGATATAACAAATAGAAAAGAAGAATCTTTGAGAAGAACATTTCAATTATATGTTCCACCTAAAGACTTAGAGAAAATATTAAAATCCTATGATAGTAATTTTAAAATAAATGATATTGGTGAAGTTCAAAAGATAATTATTTTATTTTGTGATATCAGAGAATTTACTTCGATATCAGAGAAAATGTCACCAAACGAATTAGTTCAGTTTTTAAATTCATACTTTACATTATTCAATTCTATCATAATTGAAAAAGGTGGAGTGATTGATAAATTAATTGGTGACTGTATTATGGCAAGATTTGATAGCCATTTAGAAAAAGAAGCGGTTGAAACAGCACTTCTATTACAAGCTCATATTAAGCGATTCAATGGTGAAAGAAAGAAAAGAAGACAAAAACCAATTTCTCATGGAGTGGGACTATCAATGGGAAATGTGGTTGTTGGAAATATTGGTTCAGTGAATAAAATGGATTTTACAGTGATTGGTGACGCAGTCAATCTAGCATCTAGGTTAGAAAGTCTTACTAAATACTATGGAGTAGAAATATTAATCACTGAAAATTTATATCGTACCACAAAACAGTACTTTTATTTCAGAGAAATTGATAAAATCAGGGTAAAGGGTAAAAAAAGAGCTTCCAGAATTTTTCAACCAATATCACAAAAATAACAAGTTATTATAGAAATTTAAAATATAGGAAATTTATTTATGAGAGAATATGATATTACACTTTTTGGAGCAACGGGTTTTACAGGAATTTTAACCGCTGAATATTTGGCTTCCAGGAGAGCCAAAGAAGATTTTTCACTTGCAATAGCCGGAAGAAATAAAGGCAGACTTCTGGGCTTAAAATATGAATTAGAAAAAAAGTACATAGGTTCTGAAATCAATATACTTTTAGCAGATGTAGATGAGGAGCCTAGCATTCGAAAAATGGCAGAGGCAACTAAAGTTTTGATTTCTACTGTAGGTCCTTATTTACTATATGGGGAAACTGTAGTGCGAGCATGTGTGGTTAGTGGTACGCATTATCTTGATTTAACTGGTGAAGGCTCATTTGTTGAACAAATGGAACTTAAGTATCACAAAAGTGCTAATGAGTCAGAAGCTAAAATAATCAATTGCTGTGGTTATGATTCTATACCTGCTGATTTTGGAACCTATTTTACTATAAAAAATTTACCTACCACAGAGCTCAAAGAAGTTGAGTGTTTTATAAGTGTAACATCCAAAGACTTCACTTCTGCTTTTTCAAGTATTTCGGGAGGAACCTGGCATTCTGCATTGGGTTTTATGAATCTTCAGGAAATTGAAAGGCAAAGGGATATGTATGCTAAAATTTTATTAAGAAGTAGGCCAAGGGAAATTACCGTACTTCCCACAGAATTTAGATTTCGGGAGGCTTCAAAATCTTTTGGTATACCTTTGCCTGTTGTTGATATAGAAGTAGTACTCAGGTCTGCACTTCAATTGGAGGAGTATGGTCCCGCGTTTTCTTATGGTCATTTTCTAAGCATTCAGGGATTGCCTAAATTTTTAGGAAGCTTACTTGGATTTTCACTCTTCTTAGGTGCCTCTCAGATTCCACCAATCAAAGATCTTTTATACTTATTAAAGAAAAATGGGGATGGACCAAATGAAGAAATTCGTAGTACAAATAAATTTCATCATTCTTTCATTGGAAAATCAGGTAGCAAAACTGTTCAGGTTAGTGTCACAGGAGGAGACCCCGGTTATGGGGCTACTTCAAAAATGTTGGGAGAGGCTGCAATCTGTATTCTCAATGACCCTATACCGGAAAGGTATGGTGTGATTACACCCGTTGTGGCTATGGGAGATTTTTTATTGGAAAGATTGCAAAAAAATGCTGATATGAAATTTAAAGTGTTGTGATAGGAAGTACTATGCGGTTGGTTTACCGCATAGATTTATAGTTGTTCACTCGAAATTAATGATTTTCTTTACTGTAGTTTTTTTATCTAAATCAATGTTGTATAACTTGTTTTTAATTTTAGAATCTAATTCTCTTAGAATATCTCTGTAGGCAAGATAAACCTTTTTTTGGGAAGGAAATGGTAATAAATCTTTTTCATCCTGTAGCTTTTGTGAAATACTGAGAGTAGCTTCGGCATCCGGTGTTTCTTGGACCCAAGGATGGACACTATCATGTCCACTGTAGTACTCAACCAATAGATCACCATTGTCTTTAGGTGCAATTTCAGGATCAGTGGTGTATGGTTCTTGGTTCTTAGGAAGATCACCATTTACTTTTTCTCCCTCTACTTTGGGAGGTCCGGGTGCTATAGGATTTGTATTTACAATCCTTCGCATCTCTTTTACATACTCCCTTCCATGGGTATTTACCTTCACAAATTGAACGATTACCTTTGTCAGAGACTTCTTATCTTCTGCAGGGTATAAATATACCCGTTTGTTGAAGATTTCAGTGGTTGGAAAATCTTCAATGCTCACTCCCTGTCCTAAAAAGATGGAGTAGTATTCTTTCCCTTCTTTGTCTTTTAAAAATAATGTTTCTTCGGGAATAGGTAAAAGGTTATTATAACGAGCAGCATTTTTAACAGTTTTTGCGTCAACATGACCTTTTATTTCTTCCAGCATTTTTGCGAGGGAATGGTGAAGTCTGTCAATTTCTCGGTCGGAAAATTTTCTGGTTCTTACTCCCTGAACATATTGGTAATATTCCTTTTCTGGAAGGGTCAGAGTGGTTGGTACACTGAACACTTCTACCGATAAAAATAAGAAAGCGAGTATTGTTAAAGAGATTCTCATGGGTTCCTCTTGCTATCATGGAGACAGAGTCTCCTTAGATTGGTTGTCTTTATAGTTATCGAGTCAAATACATCCAATCCTTTACTATTTTGGTGTTTTTACGATTGACAATAGAAAAATAAAATGAAAATACAAGTTATGAAACGACTCTCAACACCCTCAAAAGACTTTTTATTAGGATTTTTATCCTGTTTGACACTGTTATTGTTCTTAAATACAATCAACTGCGGAAGGACTCTATCTAGATTTGGATTTGGAGACCAGTCTCTCGCTCTTCCTAAAGATTTTAAATCCATGGTATCCGTTAGCTTCCACAAAGAACCAAATGGGGACACTGTTAAGGATATGACCTATGAGACCATTGATGGTACATTTAAATCAATAGAATATACCGATAAACCGTGGCACCTGGAAGGTAGTATTCTTTGGGAGAAAAAGTAACCTAATCCTTGCTCTTCAATACCCTAGAATACTTTATATTTTTCTCTCTGGTCTTCCTCTATAGATGGTATCTACATCCATTTCTATTTGGAAAAACAGAGAGCAATCTAAACGTCCTGCATTCAGTTTTACTGGTTGCCAGCTATTTTTTCTATATGAGCTGGGACTTCAGGTTTGGTGCTTTGATTTTACTTTCAACATTGGTTGATTACATCCTTGCCATTCAAATTGATAAGTCAAAAGATGAAAGACAGAGAAAGTTTTTACTAAAGTTGAGTTTAGGCCTCAATCTGGTTGCCATTTTAGGTTTTTTTAAATACTACAACTTCATAACTGAAAACATTAACTCTATCTTTACTCTTTTTGGAAATCATTCCCCTATACCTGAGCTAAAAATTATACTCCCTGTTGGAATTTCTTTTTTTACATTTCAGTCAATGAGCTACACTATTGATGTTTACAAACGAGAAATCGAAGTAGAAAAGAGTTTTATAAAATTTGCACTCTTTGTTTCTTTTTTTCCCCAGTTGGTTGCCGGGCCAATTGTTACTGCAAAATCTTTTCTTCCACAGCTCTATACAGATAAAGAAATGGAAAGCATCCAATTTTTAAAAGCTGTAAGATATTTTTTTCTTGGATACATTAAGAAAGTTGTTATCAGTGATAATGTTTCGCCAATTGTAGACTTGATTTATTCAAGTCCGGAGAGTTATGGTACTACAGCCACATGGCTTGCAAGCATTTTATTTATAATGCAAATCTATTGTGATTTCAGTGGATATACGGATATGGCATATTCTTCTGCATTGCTTTTAGGATATGAGCTTCCTGAAAATTTTAGAATGCCCCTGATTTGTAGAAGTTTTACAGATTTTTGGAGAAGATGGCATATATCCCTTTCCTCATGGTTAAAGGAGTACCTATACTTTTATCTCGGAGGGAGTAGGGTTGGTTACTATCATCACAAATTCAATTTATTTTTTACAATGTTAATTGCAGGTCTATGGCATGGTGCCAGTTGGAATTTTGTGATATGGGGAGGGTTACAGGGTATTATTATGGCAGTTGAAAATAGTTATGGTAGTTATATGGTAAAGAAATATGGAAAAGAAATTCTAAATAAAAAAATAGGAGTACCCAGGTATATACTACAAAATATTTTAACTCTTTTGTTTTTTACATTTATAGGAACTCTGTTTCGATCCCAAAATATGGAAGTGGAATCGATAGTACTAAATAATATGATGTTTTATAATGATTTGGGACTTCGACCATATATGGTTAAAATAGGCTTGGCAGCATTTATTGCTCTTGTGGTAGGAAATGTGATGGGTTATTATATTTTTGAAAGAAATTATGAATTAAAAATACCGAAAGGATTAGAATATATGGGGTATGTATTTGTTACTATTTTTATTTCTTTGTTAACCAACGATAATCTTACTCCATTCATTTATTTTCAGTTTTAAGGAAACCTTGCAGTTATGAAATTTTTATATGTAGTTTTAATAATTTTAAGTTTAAGTTGTCATACCAAATCAATTGACTCTGAACCACTGATTAGAAAACATCCTTCCCAGTCCAATATCAAATTATCGCACATAAAATTTTTTCAAGAAGTGTTACCAACTCTCTCTAAGAAGAAAGTAATTTTGGTAACTAATCCTTCAGGAATTGGAAATAATCCAGAAAAATTAATTAATAAATTTAAAGAATTAAATGTTCAAATGGTGAGTTTGATAGGACTGGAACATGGTTTTTTTGGATTGGAAGAAGATTTTAGTAGTTCTCCTGTAACACATGATTCTACATTTTCCCTTCCCATTTACCATATTTATAAATTAAAAGATGATGAAATTGATAAAGTGGTAAGTGAAGCGGATACACTCATTATGGATGTTCAGGATATGGGAATGAGATGTTATACATACTTGACTGTTCTAAAAAAATTAATGGATAGTGCAAAAGGAAAACCCGTTCAATTGATAATTTTAGATCATATAAATCCCGGAATGGAGTTAGGTGCAAGAGGTGACGTACTAAAAAAAGGTTTTGAAAATCTAGCGGGTGAATTTCCCCTTTTGTTGTTCACAGGGTTGACCATGGGAGAATCAGCAAACTTTTATAATTCTGAATATTTAAACAATAAAGTAAATTTAAAAGTAGTTCCTGTTGAAAATTACAATAGGAAAATGAGATTTGAAAAAACAGGTATTCCATGGAGCACCCCATCTCCAAATCTTCCCACTTTAGAAACAGCTCGAAATTACTTTTCACTTGTTCTATTAGAAGGAATCAATGTTTCTGTTGGTCGTGGTACACAGGCTCCATTTATATATTTTGGAGCACCATGGATAAATGATCCCGAAGCAATTTCAAATGATATGGAAAATATAGCGCAGGGTGATTATTACTTCCAAACTGTGTACTTTAAACCTTCCTTTAGTAAATACAAAGATAAAATATGTAGGGGATTGAGGCTCACACTGGTTAATCTAGACTATGATCCAATTAAGCTTTCCTACAATCTTATAAAATCACTCAAAGATAATTATAAGTCAAACTTTGCTTGGTCGGGTGGGCCCAACCGATTTATGATTGACCTCCTTTGGGGGAATGACTCTTTTCGAAAAGCAATTGATAACGGTCTAACTTATGATGAATTTTACCAACAATTTTCCCAAAGAGAAAAAGAGTATAAAGAAAAAATAGAAAAATATTATCTATACAAATGAATATAAAACAGTCATTTTTAAGAAAATTTTTCAGTATATTTATAATAATAATTTTTATTATAAATTTTAATTTAAATTCTAAAGAAGTAAAAATTAATGTGAACGAAAAAAATATAAATAAAATTTTTGATAAGGTGAAAATTAAAAATCTAAATTCATTCATACAATTCCAATCTAATTATGATACAGAACAGAATATATCCTATTCAAATTGTGGCTCTGATTTTCCTGAATTGCCTGGAAATTTTCCCTGTAGTTTTTTATCAGATGAATTTTTTACAGAGTCACTCTCTGTTGGATCTTCTCCCGGTGGTACAGTTTTTGTCCAAAAAGCAAAGAATAAAAATGTGTTTGGTGGAAAAGTTTTTGAAGTTTCCTCCGGAGAGGAAGAAGAATTCAAACTAAAGCTTTTTTATTCAAAGGATGGTTACATCAAAGCATATACATTTAAAAATATGATTCTATTATTCCAATGGGTGGGTAAAGAAACACACTCTCTAACCGAGATATTTAAACTTGGGATAGATAAAAAAAATGAAATCAAATCAATCAGGAGAATAAGATTTGATGAATAATACTTTTAGTGGTTACATAAGAATGATGAGTCATACAGGACTTTCTCCAGTGCAATACACTTTTAATTTATCAAACTATCCTAACATCATAAAAAAAAATATTGGAGAGATTGTACAATCTAGTTTTAAGATAAATGAATTATTGGGAACAAAAATCTCACTCAAATTTTCTGGAGAAATACGATGTGTAGATTGTGGAAAGCTCACAAAAAAATCCTTCAATGGGGGATCTTGTTATAAATGTTTTATTTCTCTAGCCTCCAACGATCTTTGTATTCTTAAACCTTCTCTCTGCCACTATGAAAATGGAACCTGTAGAGAACCAGATTGGGGCAAAAACAATTGTTTTAAAAAACACATTGTGTATCTAGCAAATTCAACAGGAATTAAAGTGGGTATCACAAAAGAAAATCCATATTCAAAACGATGGGTAGACCAGGGAGCAATATCCGGGCTTCCTATTTTCGAAGTAGAATCTCGAAAACAGAGTGGAGAAATAGAGGAAGAATTTGCCAAATTTATATCGGATAAATCTTCCTGGCAAAAATTAATTTCTGAAGATTCTGGGCCTATTGATCTTAAAGAAAAATTTATGGAATTACAAACAAAAATAGACTGGAAATCCTTTGGGCAATCTATAAAAATTCTAGACGAAGAAGTGGTCCATATCACTTACCCCATCCATTCCTACCCTCTAAAAAAAAGTTCTCTCAAGCCAGATCCATTAAAACCCTTACACGGCAAACTAATAGGTATCAAAGGACAATACCTATTGTTTGAGCAGGGGGGTATCAATATCCGTTCCCTGGAGGGTCACTTTTTAGAGATATCCTGGTGAACTAGCCTTGAGCAAATTTTAATTTGCTCAAGGCGCGCCGAGCTCTCTATTTTTTAGGAGCATCCAGTTGTAGAACCACAAGAGTTGCATTTCAAACAGGAACCATTTCTCACCATTTGAAAGGAACCGCATTCAATACAAGAATCTCCCGTATAACCCTGGATGATGGCTGTCTCCCTGGCATCGGCAATAGCAGTGGGTGAAACCTTTGTTATTGTTTGTGTTTGTTTCATCCTTGGTGTGATTACCTCTGTTAGGGATAGGGGAAGTGGCTGGAAAGTATTAGTTTTTTTTTCAGGCTCTGGAACTAATTGGATAGCCGGTCTAAGTGTTTCTTTTTGTGAGCCAATTTCATCACCCTGCAGGTCTTCTGGTTGTACCTGTCCCAATTCATATCTTCCGAGATAGGTAATAGCCAATTCTCTAAATATGTAATCAATAACCGAGGTACTCATTTTTATATGGTTGTTACCAGAGACAATTCCATTGGGTTCAAATTTAAAAAATGTAAATGCTTCTACGAATTCTTCCAAAGGAACACCATGTTGGAGCCCAAGTGATACGGAGATTGCAAATGCATTCATCAAGCTTCTAAACGCAGCCCCTTCTTTGTGCATGTCGATAAAGATTTCACCCAACTGACCATCTTCGTATTCCCCTGTACGTAGATAAACCTTGTGGCCTCCCACCATTGCCTTTTGGGTATACCCGGCCCGTCTGCTTGGAAGCTTTCTTCTTTGGGAGATGTACTTGTATAGAATTTTTTCGGCAGTTTTTTCTGTGGCTCCCGATTTAAGAGGTAGTACAGATTCCGGTTCTTCTACTTCATTCAATAGATCAATCACTGAATTTAGGGGTTGGGAAAGTTTAGATCCATCTCTGTACAATGCGTTGGCTTTGATCATGAGTTTCCAGGAGAGTAGGTAAGCATCTTTTACATCTTCGATAGATGCATCTTCTGGAAGATTGATTGTTTTGGAAATTGCCCCACTGATAAAAGGTTGTGCTGCTGCCATAGCCCTGATATGTGCCTGGTAGGAGAGATATCTTTTTCCATACCGACCGCACTTATTTGCACAATCAAAAACCGCTAAGTCCTTTTCTTTTAAAAAGGGAGCATTTTCTATTGTCATTGTACCACACACATAGTCGCCGGATTTTCTGATATCATCCCTTGAAAACCCAAGGTATTCCAATAAATTAAAGGATAGCGAATTGTATGTTTCTTTCGGGATTTTTAGATTTTTAGAAAGAAAATCTTCTCCTAACGTAAATTTATTAAATACAAAATTGATATCAAACGCAAATGGTAATTCCCTTTCTATCTTTTCAAGTGCTTCATCCGTGAAACCCTTTTCTTTGAGAGTTTGTGTATTGATATAAGGTGCGCCATTGAAAGTAGCATACCCCTTGCAATAGTTTACTATGGCTTCCATTTCAGATGAAGAATAGCCAAGTTTCTTTAAAGCTAAGGGAACAGATTGGTTTATAATCTTAAAATATCCACCACCAGCGAGTTTTTTGTATTTCACCAATGCAAAATCAGGCTCAATTCCAGTTGTGTCACAATCCATAACTAAACCAATGGTTCCTGTAGGAGCTAAGACTGTAACCTGGGCGTTTCGATAACCAAATTGTTCTCCAAGAGAGAGGGCAAGGTCAGAATCTTCTTTTGCAGCATTTAATAGATAGGCGGGGCATGTAGAAGAATCAATACCCATAGGCTTGATAGTAAGATTTTCATACTCTTCAGCAGGAGAATTGTATGCAGCCCTTCTGTGGTTTCTAATCACACGTAGCATATCTTCTTTGTTTTTTTCATAACCAGGAAATGCTCCCAATTCTTCCGCCATAAGTGCTGATGTTTTATAAGCGGTCATATGCATGATCGAGCTGATAGCACCTGTAATACCCAAAGCTTCTTTTGAATCATATGGGATTCCCATTATCATTAAAATTGAACCTAAATTTGCATATCCCAAACCTAAAGTTCTAAATTTGTAAGACAATTCAGCGATTTCTTTTGAGGGAAATTGTGCCATGGTTACGGATATTTCCAAAATCATTGTCCAGATGGAACATACATATCTAAAAGCCTCTACATCAAAAGTTCCATCTTCTTTTAAAAACTTTTGAAGATTGGCAGATGCCAAATTACAGGCTGTGTTATCTAAAAACATATACTCGGAGCATGGATTGGATGCATTGATATCACCATCCTTTGGACAGGTGTGCCATTCATTGATTGTGGTGTGGTACTGGGTTCCAGGATCAGCACAAGCCCAGGCAGCATACGATATCTTTTCCCAAAGATCCCGTGCTCTTAGAGATTTTGTTGGCTTAGGAGTTCTGTTTTGTTTTTTAGCTTTTTCTTTTTCAGTTCTAAAAATTAAATTCCAATCCAAATCTTTTTCTACTGCATTCATAAATTCATTTGTAATACGAACTGAGTTGTTACTATTTTGACCCGATACTGTGGCGTATGCATCAGATTGCCAATCGGTTGTTAGCTCTTCGAAGAGAATTTCTTTGTGACCCTGCTTTGCTAGATCAATCACACGTTTTATGTAATTATCCGCACACAAAGCCTTTTTGGCTTCCGAAATAGCTTTTTTTAAGAGAGGATTTTTGGATGGTTCAAACCTTGCCCCTTCTTCGGTGGTTTCAAACTCAAAACAGGCTTTCATGACTTTATTCAAAGCCCGATTGTTGTGCATTGATCCCGTGACCAGAGAAGCAACTTTTTTCTCTTCCACAACCTTCCAATCAATAAATTCTTCCACATCGGGATGATCTAAATCCAAACATACCATCTTTGCTGCTCTTCTTGTAGTACCACCTGACTTGATTGCTCCGGCTGCCCTATCTCCAATTTTTAAAAAGCTCATAAGCCCAGAACTTTTTCCACCTCCAGAAAGAGTTTCATTTTCCCCTCTCAGGTTGGAAAAGTTTGTCCCGGTTCCAGAACCATACTTGAATAACCTTGCTTCCCTTACCCAAAGATCCATGATCCCACCTTCATTTACAAGATCATCATTTACACTTTGGATAAAACAAGCATGGGGTTGGGGGTGTTCATAAGAAGATGCAGATCGGGTTAAAATTCCAGACCTCGGATCAACATAGAAGTGCCCCTGAGAAGCACCATCGATACCATATGCCCAATGCAGCCCCGTATTGAACCATTGGGGTGAATTGGGAGCAACCATTTGAGAAGCAAGCATATGAATAGTTTCTTCATAAAAAATTCTAGCACTATTTTCATCCGTGAAGTAATTATATTTCCAACCCCAATATGTCCAACACCCACTCAACCTGTGAAATACTTGGCGGGAATCAGTCTCACCAGAGTACCTATCTTCGGGGAGTAGATTGGCGAGTTTTTCATCGTCAGGGATAGATCTTTGGAGCCATTCGGGAACACCTACTTCTTCTACTTTCTTTAAATACTTAGGAATCCCTTTTCTACGAAAATATTTTTGGGCTAAGATATCTGTAGCTACTTGTGACCATCCCGAAGGGAGTATAATATCAGAGGCTTCAAATACTTTTGAACCATCTGTGTTTGATATTTTAGAATTTCTTTTCTCGAATTCCAGTCCGGGATATAAAACACCATCCTGACGGGTAAAATATCTGTTAATTTTCATAGGTTGCTCCTATTTATTATGTCTCTTGTCATCATATCTTTTAAAGAATAATTCTGCGATAAAAATATGAATCGAAGGTTAATTTTTTTTATAGTCTAACATCCCTCCAGGACAAAAAAAGAAACTGAATGTATGTTAATTGTAAAAGGTTAATTCCATAGTAATCAGAATTGAACTTGTCTACCCATCTCATTATTTTACTTTTTTCATTGACACCCTCCAACTAAAAATAAGTATGGAAACGAGCAAATTCCCCTTTAGCTCAGTCGGTAGAGCAAATGACTGTTAATCATTGGGTCGCTGGTTCGAGCCCAGCAGGGGGAGCATTGTTTGATCATACAAAGCCCACCTTCCACACTAGCAATCTCACTCTATTTTTAAAAATCGACCGCCTGTTACTATTGATTTAGCAGCCCTAAAAATGAATTTAATTTACAAAAATCATACATTTAACTAAATAGTTAATCAGTGGTGTTTATGGGAAAAATAAAATATAAGAAGTTGATTTCTAATCTCTTAGTAGTACTTCTTTACTTCTTAATAAACCTTTTCTCCTTGTATGCCGAAGCCCAGGTCAATCTCACCATTGAAGATGCTGTTAAAAATGTCTTAGAAAACAATCTCACAGTTAAAAATGCTAAAATGGAAATAGCAAAAAGTGATTCCCCAACAATTAAAAATTCATCTAAATATGTTTGGAAAATAATAGGTGATGTAAATGTATTTCAAAACGTACTACCTATAAACAATACTACACTTTTTTCAGGTAATAGAATCTCACAAGATAAAATTTCAGCAGCTATTGAAAAGCAATTTGAGGCCGGAACATATCTAAATATTGAAGGATCCTCAACTAGATTTGACTCGAGTGCATTTGAAGGAGCAATTAGTTATCTAAATCCTGCTTTTTCCAGGCTCGCAATTGCTCCAATTTATACTAGCGCACTTACATTAAAGATTTCTCAAGAAGTATGGAAATATTCATTTGGGAAGGTTAATCGTAATACAGAAAAAATTCTGAGGGTCAAAGCAAAGATAGATAGAGATCAATTAGTCTTTTTACTTACGAATTTAGTTACAAAAACATTAATTGATTATTGGGCACTTTCTATTCAGGAATCTTCTGTTTTAGCACTCCAAAAATTATTAAAAAATGCAATTTTTATAAAAGATATTACAATCAGAAAAAGAAACTTAGGATTATCAGAACCTTATGAAGTTAATTTGTGGAATGGTGTAGTTTCAAACTTAGAATCCCAATTAGAAAAAGCAAAAACAGATAGAGAAATTGCAAACAGGGATTTAAAGAGGATTTTGAGTGTGGATTCTAAAATAGAAATTTCTGGTGTTACGGATTTAAATGAAACAATTCCCTTGAACATAAATTTAGAGAATGATCTACAATATGCGTTAGACAATAGGGTAGATTTAAAAATTATTCGTAGATCTATAGAATCAGGAAAACTCATCCAAGAAAATGCTGAAGAAGAGGACAACCCATCTATTAAACTTACTGGAACTTATTCAACTAGAGCACAAACTCTCTATTCACCTATTGAAAATTTTTACTTAAACAATAGTTATGGAATTGCTACCTTTAAATATCCCGAAACAAGGGGAGAGGTAGCCATTGCCTATCCTTTGTGGGACGAAGGAATCAAAGAAACTATTCGTGAATCAAAAGTTAATTTAGCACAATTAAAACAGAGAGAAAAAGACCTTATCAAAGAAATAGAAACTGAAGTAAAAAATAGACATGATGCAATATTCGTCTCCCACAAGAATTTAGAAATTTCTAAGAAGAACTTTATAGAAGTAGATAAATATTACAAAGGAATAACTGAGAAATTCTCACAGGGAAGATATACAGCAGCAAACCTAAAAAATGCATTGGATACATTAGCACAATCTGAATTAGGTGTAATACAAAATAGGGTGAATTTTAATATAAATCTCATTCGATATGAATTAGTGAAAAATTCATTATTCGAAAAATATGGTATAGACTCTGAATCAATTGTAAATGAGATAGTTAAAAAAAGCAATGACTCCCTCAATGGAAAATGAAACACATTCAAAAATTCTAAATGCTGCAAAACATGTTTTTTCTAGAGATGGGTTCAATGGTGCAAGAATAGACCAAATTACAAAAGAAGCCAATGTAAATAAGGCCATGATCTACTACCACTTCAAGAGTAAAGATGATCTGTACGATGCGGTAGTAGACTCAATCTTTGCAAAAGACAGCCTCCATCTTATAAAAAATACAGGTGACCAAGATTTTCATTTTGCTAAGCTAGAAAGGTTGATCCTTTTCTTTTTTGAAAAAATGGAATCTAATAAAGTGGAAAGATGCTCCATCATTGCAAGGGAAATGGTTTCCAAAAGCGATATTTTTATAAAAATGCGGGATAAATATTGGATTCCTGATTTCAAAATCATAATTGAAATTTTAGAGTCTGGAAAAGAAAAAGGAGAATTTAAATTTTCCCAGCCTGCAGAGCTAATTGCTTTCACTATCATTTCTCATATTGTTTTTTATAAAATCAGTGAAGTCACCTATGCGGATTCAGAACTTTACGATACTCTTTATCCTAAAAATAACCAAGAGCGTATGATTTTATATTTACACGAACTATTAAAAAAAATTATATTATAAACCTTCCATTAAATTGAAATGATTTGCTATATGCATAGCATGGATTTTATCATAATCAGATTTGTTTACAGATCCATACACAAAATGAGGAGCAAATTCTCCAGAGTGGTTTGTAAAAGTAGTGATTGCATTTTTTAGCCTCAACAAACCAAGAGAATAATCAATAGATGCATCAGGCAATGGGGGAGCCCCGGGGATAGGATCCGCAAGGTTATGCTTCATAAATCCTCGGGATAAAAATAAAGTTAAGACTACTTTTCCAATTGTTTTTTGAAAAAGTATATTTTTATTTTCTGGGTAGCCCGTAATTGAATATTCAATACTTTGTGCACAGTGGTGGAATACACGGTTGGCATCCCATTGGCCTGTAGCTTTAAAATTGGGATTGTTACTAAGTGAATCCAATAGTTTAAGTGTGGAATCCAAGGAACTTAATCGCAGAGAATTTTTCATGTCAGTATCATCATCCTTACATTTAACAAGTGAGCTTATCATAATTCCAGTAAAAAGAAATACAAATTGTTTTCTAGTGATTGAAATTTTTTCCATTTTATAATCCGGTAGATCCAAATCCACCAGTTCCCCGTTCCGTGCTATCCAATTGGTTACAAATTTCCCAGTCAATTTCTAAAGATCTTCTAACTAAAATTTGTGCTATTCTCATTTTATGTTCAATGTGAAATGAATGGGTTCCAAAATTTACCATGCATACCATGATTTCTCCCCTATAATCAGAATCAATTGTGCCCGGACTATTTGGCAAAAGAAGTAAGTTTTTTGTAGACAATCCTGATCTAGGCCTAATCTCCACATCAAATCCATAAGGTATAGCCAGAGAGATTCCCGTTGGGATATAAACTCTCGATTGAACTGGAATTTCTATACCCTCCGGGCAATAGGAATATAGATCATACCCACAAGCCCCGGAAGATTGTTGTGATGGTAAAATTGCATCTTCTTTTAATTTCATAATTTGGATTTTAATTTGTTCCATTTTCAAATATATTCCCCTTTATAATTTCTTGTATACTATCTAAACATTTAAGGTTGATTTTATCCATAGAGCAGCAATTCATAATTTTTTTCTTACTATCTATATCATTTACTAATATAAATTTAATGAATAAATTTTTTTCATAATATGGGTATAGTCCCAGAGGATACAATGGTAAATAAAAAAAATTAATAAGGTTTTTCCAATTATCCAAAGATGACTTTTGAGATATTTCTGGATAAAAAATATATAAATCTTCAGGATTAAAAAAAACTAACTGTGTATGATATGAATTTAAAAAACCGGAATCATTTAGTTGAATGGTTTCTCTCCCGTAAAAATATCTTTTTTTATTTAGAGTGATATTAAATTCAAATTTTTGAAACCCATTGTTTAATTTACTACAAAAAATAGATTCTCCACTATCAATTTTTTTATTTATAACTTCAGATAGTTCAACTTTATTTAATTTAACCAATATTTTTTTTGAGTCAAACATATGAGTGTTGCGTAATATTGGATCATGTAAATAGAAAATTAAATTGGAATCTAAACTATTTCCAATTGGCATTGGAATACTTTCTTTTGTTATTTTATTACAAGACAATATAATAAAAAATAATAATAAAATGTATAAATTCATACTTTGAAATATTTATGACGCAACTGCAATAACTATCTTTTTCCGCCGGCAGGCGGAAAAAAGCCTAGGATTGTTGCGAATAAAATTGCAAAAACTGACTTTTTGCAGGAACGCCATTTATAATTATTTATATTAGCCTATACTTTTTATATTCGATTTATAATTCTATCTAGCACAATTCCACACGAGACAGCAACATTTAGTGAGGAGATTTCTCCATGCATGGGAATTCTTAACTTAAAATCTGAGTTTTCATTTAATAGTCTTTTTACGCCTTTTTCTTCGTTTCCTAAGACTATAGCTAATTCATTAGCTTCCGGTAGTCCCGACCAGTCTTCAGATCCAGAATCAGACGTTATCACAATCCAGTATCCTTTTTCTTTGAGCAATTCTAAGGTTTGGTTTAGGTTTGTAACTCTAAACAATTGGATGTGATGGAGTGCACCAGAACTAATTCTTTCCACAGTGTCATTGATGGGAGCCATATCTCTCTCGGGAATTATGATATGCGTAATACCAAAACACTCTGCAGTTCTCAATATACTTCCCAAATTTCCAGTATCCATAATACGATCTAATACTAATAAAGTTTTTTTTTCTAAACTGATATCATCTAAAAGTTCATCTAAGGATTTATAAAGTTTTGATTCCTTTCTAGGTGTTGTGAGTAGGAGTATACCCTGGTGATTTTTTCCGGGAAGTAGGCTATCTAGGTCACCATTGGAGACATAGGTAATTTTAATAGAGGAGGGAATTATACTTAAAATTTCTGTTTGGATATCTTTAGATGGATTTTTTTTTACGAGAACTTCTTTGATCCCCCAATCTTTTGGAGAAATATTAGAGTTTATATTTTTTTTTATAAATTCCAATACATTTCTTTTTCCATAGGTTTTTATTGAATTTATTTTCTTTTCCATTTAATTCCACTTTTGGTATCTTCAATTACAATTCCTTTCTTTAGTAGAACATCTCTAATTTCATCTGAAGTTTTAAAATCTTTATTTTTTCTTGCTTCTATTCTTTGGTTTATTAGAGATTCTATTTCTTCATCTCCAATTGATTTAGGATTTTCAAAATGTAGTACACCTAAAAATAAATTAATTTTATAAAAATAGTTTACTGTGTCCTCTGCATCACTTGGACTCATTGTACCCAAATCTATTGCATGGTTGATATCTTTTACAAAATCAAAGAGAAATCCTAATGCTTTGGGAGAATTTAAATCGTCACCAAGTGCATCTAAAAACTCTTTGTATCTCTCTAGAGCATAAAAGGAGGGATCTTTTTTGGGTAAGGTACTGTCTGTTAATTCTAGCACACGCTCAAGAGTAGTTTGGATTCTCGTGATTGATTTAGAAGCTTCTTCAATTCTACTCAATGAAAAATTTAATTTTGTTCTGTAATGAAAGGACAAAAGTAGATATCGTATCGCAATTGGATCATACCCCATTTTTAAAAGATCTCTGAGAGTGTAGTAATTTCCTACACTTTTGGACATTTTCTGTCCTTCCACTAGAAGGTGTTCACAGTGCATCCAATTTTTAACGAATACTTCTTCTGGATAGGCTCCTTCAGATTGAGCAATCTCATTTTCATGGTGGGGGAAGAGAAGATCAATCCCTCCTGTGTGTATATCAATTCCGCTATTATAAACTTTTCGTATCATAGCAGAGCATTCTAAGTGCCATCCCGGTCTCCCCCTGCCATAGTGAGATTCCCAACTCTTTTCACCCGCTACCTTTGGAGATTTCCAGAGTACAAAATCACGCAGATCATCTTTGGTGTATTCATCTGCATCATATCTAGCCCCCGCTTTCATACCATTTGTATCAATCTTACTCAATTTACCATAGGATTCAAATTTGGAGATGGAATAATATATATTCCCATCTTTTTCATAAATTAGATCATTGTCTTTGAGATGAGAAATTATATGAAGCATCTCGTCTATGGAATCAGTAGCCTTGGGATAGTGTTCTACCTTTTCTATATTGAGAGTATTCAAATCTTCAAAGAATGCTTTAATCCATGGCTCTGTAAATTCTTCAGTTGAAATACCTTTCTCGATGGATTGGTTTATGATCTTATCATCTATATCTGTTATATTCATAGTTTGGTTTAAAGTATATCCAAGTAATTTTAGAGTTCTTCTGAGAATATCTACAAAGATGTATGACCTAAAATTACCTATGTGGTTATAATTGTAAACGGTGGGACCACAGGAATATATTTTAACATTGTTTGGATTTTCAGGCTGAAAAAGTTCCTTTTCTCCTTTGGATGAATTGTAGATATAGATAGGATTTGGCATTCCTATATACCATTTTTAAAGGATTCAAATGTTTGTTGGAGTAGCACAGCAATTGTCATGGGCCCCACACCCCCAGGAACCGGTGTGTGGTAACTTGATCTCAAAGACGCAATACTCAGTTCTATATCTCCCACATTCCCTGCATTGTAACCCGCATCTACAACAACTGCATCTTTGCGGATCCATTCACCTTTAATCAATTCAGGCTTACCAACAGCACCAATGAGAATATCCGCACTGTGAACTAGATCGGGAAGATTTTTTGTGTGGGAGTGACAGATTATAACCGTAGCATTTTTATCCAGAAGAAGCATTGCCATTGGTTTACCGAGAATGGCGGATCGACCCACAACCACTGCAGTTTTTCCACTCATTGGAATTTTGTATTCTTCCAATAAAAGTATGATACCATAAGGGGTGCAAGGATAGAATGTTTTTTCTCCCATAGATAGTTTTCCAAAAGAGAGAGTAGTTACTCCATCCACATCTTTTTCGGGTAAGATTCTATCGAATGCCAACCTCTCATTGATTTGTTTGGGGCTTGGGTGTTGGAGTAGGATTCCATGGACATTTGGGTCATCATTTAATTTATCAATGGTTGCCAACAATTCTTCCGTTGTGGTATTTTCAGGAAGCTCTATTTTTTCAGATCCCATACCTATATTTAAACATGCTTTAGCCTTCATATTGACGTAAGTATGGGAAGAAGGATTATTACCTACGAGTATTGTGGCTAATTTTGGTATTTTATTAGTTTTTTTCTGAATAATAGATATTTCTTCTTTTAAAGTTTGTTTGATTTTGTCGGAAAGAGCTTTTCCATCTAAAATGATTGATTGCATAGAGACAGAGTTTCTTGTAAATCTAATCAGTCAATTTTATTTACCCATAGAATGAAATTGAAAGATTGGATCTACAATGGAATTACCAAAACCAAAGTCTGAAAATGACAAAGTTCTACTCGTCGAGGGTGGTGGCATGAGAGGAGCCTTTGCATCGGGTGTGATTGCTGCTATGTGTGAATATTTTCCCGCACAAAAATATGATCTGACAGTTGGTGTATCCGCAGGTTCGTGTGCACTTGCATTTTATGTTACCGATTCACCCAAAAGGGGTGAGTCAGTTGGAAAAATTTTAGAGATCTGGAAGCAAGAGATCATTGGAAATAAATTTATTTCTTTTAGAAATTTTTTTAAAGGTAAAAAAATTATGAATCAATCTTACCTAATAGATTATTTAATGGGTGAAAAATATCCCATCATCAAAGAGAGATTGGAAGAACCCAATTTTACTCCTCTTTACATTGTTGTAAGTGATTTTGCTGAAATGGTTCCAAGGTACATTCGTGCTACCTCTGAAAATATAAATGTTCTTTTAAAAGCTGCCACATCACTTCCAATTGTGACCAGGGGAAAAGAGAAGATTGAAAAAACGTACTACGGGGATGGAGCAGCATTGGATCCCATTCCACTCGAAACAATTATACAACTCGGATACAAAGATATCACAGTTGTCCTAAACCAACCAATCAATCTTTTATCCAAGCCTATTGGAAAGCTTTTATCCAGGTTTGCGTATCCATTTCAAAAAAAATTCAGGCAGAAGGTTAGGGTTGTTCACCATATAGCCTATAACCGGGCTAAAGAAATCATGGCGAACCCACCACGGGATGTAAAATTGACAATCATCCAACCCTATGGAGAATCATTTTTAGGAATTGCAACCACCAAAAAACAAAAGATCCACAAAATGATACACAACGGTTGGAAAGAGGGACTCAGATACTTTGCAATACGGCAATGATAGAAATTTTAGATTCGCAAGATTCCAGGGTTTCAGATTATTCTCTTTTAAAAGCAAAAGAAGAGAACAACTTTACCTTTGTTTCAGACCATGAAAAAACTGTTCTCAGACTATTGCATTCCAAACTAAAAATAAAAAGTATATTCGGTACACCTAAATATATAACCAAGCATACTGAATTGATTCATTCTAAACTAAAGAATGATTCCATTTTTGTAGCATCGGAAAAAATTTTTGAAAGTACGATTGGGTTTCGAGTTCACCAGGGTTTTATGGCAGTGGGATATACTCCAAATTTAACAAATCAATTGTCTTTCACTAACCAAATTTTACTCTGCAATTCTTTGGTAGACTCAGAGAACATGGGCTCAATACTAAGAACATCAGCCTCATTTGGATTGAGTTCAATCTTATTGGATGAAAAATGTATCCATCCATATTTGCGAAGATCCATTCGCGTTTCTATGGGAAATATATTTTCTTTGTCCATTCAAAAATCTATGAATATCCAAAAGGATCTCCAATTATTCAAAGACCATGGTTATAAAATTATTTGTCTATCTTTACCGGAAAAGGATGGGACTAATTGTTATAGAAAAATTGGTGAATTTTCTTTTCCTGAAAAATTTATTCTTATACTTGGAAATGAATCTTTTGGGATCTCAGAAGAATTAAAGAAAGACAGTGATTTTTTTGTATACATCCCCATGTATGATGGAGTAGATTCTCTAAATGTCTCACATTCATTAGCTGTTTGTTTGGCTTTTTGGAGAAAAGGAATCTAATTAAAAAAATGGATGAAAATAAAATAGATATTTTAAATTCAGAAAATTGGTTTGCACTTTATACAAAGCCACGTTCTGAAAAAAAACTTAGTAATTTATTTAAAAAATTCAACATTGAAAATTACTTACCAACAATTTCAATTAAAAAAAAATGGTCGGATAGATTTAAGATCATTGAAACTCCCTTATTTACGTCTTACATATTCGTGAGGATAAACTATAGGAATATGTATGTAAAAGTATTAAATGTACCCAATGCTGTGGGTTTTGTCCAATCCTACGGTAAACCCGCAATTATTCCTCTTGAAGATATTGAATTAATCCAATCCATGGTTTCTGAATTTCCTGATAAAATAAAAGTAATGGAAAAAGAAATGTTACAGAAGGGTAAAGAGGTTATGATCAAATCGGGTCCCTTTGCCGGTAGAATGGCCATTATCGATAAAGTTAAGAATGAAACCTTTGTGGTTTTAGAAATTAAATCCATCCAAAAAGTATTAAAGGTAGAAATTAACAAAGACAATTTAGATCTAGATATTAAATTATGATTCCAAAAAAAATTACTAAGATTTCAGTCTCCTCTCCATCATTTTCAAAAAACCAGACTCTTGTTGAAAATTTAATTAAATCTTTTCCAGAAACTGAAATACAAACCAACAAATCAGGACATCACATAGCAGGAAATGACTTAGTAGATTATTTTTTACATTCTGATGCAGTAATAATTGGAACAGAAAAATTTACAAAAGATATCATTGATAAACTGCCCAATCTTAGAGTTGTATCAAAGTACGGGGTAGGGTATGACAACGTGGATATTGATCATTTGAAACAAAAAAAAATATCGTTCTGTTGGGAGGGAGGGGTCAATAGAAGATCGGTATCTGAAATGACACTTGCCTTTATGATAGGCTTGAGCAGAAATTTATTTTATACAAATGCAGTAATACGAAATAATCAATGGGTTAAAAATGGAGGATTTCAGCTTTCTGGTAAGACAATTGGAATTTTGGGATGCGGATTTATAGGAGAAGATCTAATCAGACTTCTCCAACCATTCCATTGTAATGTTTTAGTACATGATATTTTGGATAAATCTGTTGTTGCAACATGTTTAGGTGCCAAACAGGTTTCATTGGAAAATATTTTAAAAGACGCAGATATCATTTCACTTCATTTGCCTTTGACAGAGGCAACAAAAGGTCTTGTAGATGCAGAATTCTTAAAAAAAATGAAAAAAGGATCCTATCTAATTAACACATGTAGGGGGGGTGTGGTGATTGAGGATGATTTGAAGCACCATCTTAGTTTGGCTCTCCAAAGTGATCAAAGTGCAACTATTATGGGTGCCGCCATTGATGTTTTAGTGAATGAACCCCCTTTGTCCTATGAATTTTTAAAACTTCCTAATCTTTTTGCTACTCCCCATATTGGAGGGAATGCATTTGAAGCCGTTCTCTCTATGGGAAATTCTGCTATAAAAGGTTTGGTAGAGTGGGAAAATAATAAATAAAATAAACAAAATAAAACACAGAAATTGTTTACAATTTTTTTTATCCAGAAAAATCTATTTGTTTAGTTGGATATAAAATCATAATACAATATCATCCCTTAGATGAAAAATGTTACATTTTTGCAAGTAAACCAAAAAAGTCCAAATTTAATTGAGAGAACAAATGAAACCTGAGATATCAAAAATACTGAACACTCTATCTGAAAATATCAACAAATGGCTGAAATCAGACCTTATATCTTTGGTTTATTTTCCATCAACAGAAGAAGGAGATACTAACTATTATTTGCTCTTAGTTTTAGAATCAAATTCAGAAAATTATGGAGTACAATTTTGGATTGAATACTACAAATATGTGGAATCGCATTGGGATGCAGCATGGTTAGATTTATCTTCTGAACCAAAGGTTCCGCTGTTGAGTATGAATCTTAGAACTAAACAAAGTCTCTTAAATAAACAATTACTTAGTATTAATCCTGATGAATCTTTTGAAATTATATATGATAAAGATAATTTTTTTAAAAAATGTCATACAATTGTTATCACGCAGGATCAAACTTCTGAAATTAATCCAAATGGCGATATTATATGGATTTAATTTTCTAAATATGCTTTTTCTTTTGCTTCTTTAATTATTCCATCCATAGACTCTTCATTGTGTTCTACGAATTCTGAAATATGTTTGATTTGACCATCCATTTCATCATTTTCTCTAAAAATACGTCCCCAAACTAATTTTGTTTCACCACACCAATCCACGTAAATTGAGAGAGATTCTGATTTGGTAAATAAATTGGGGTACCTGTCTCTTAAGTCTAAGAAATCTTCTTGGGATTGAATTCCCTCAGGGGAGAGTCCCATTTTCATCATTTCTTTTACATCTAGGGTTGTAACCCATGATTCAAAAATAGACATGATTCCATCTAAATCCATATCTTTCTTCGCCTTAAATGCACGATAGTAAAGATCAAATCGATCATCGGGACTTCCCCAATCATAATAGGATAAGTTCAACCTCAAATCGACTGCTTGGTATGTTCCTAGTTGGTTTACTTTCAAACCAAAAATCATTGGACTTATTTCATTGTCCTCTTTGATAATTCTTTCTGTTTTGGTCCAATATAAATTCACAAGCTCATCTAAGGCTATTGACATATCCATCTAATTATTTTGCTTCTTCCTAAAAAGCAAGTAAATTGAAGTTTTACCATAATTTCCTGAGTATTTGGTATCTATAAAATAATATAATTTCATTTTTTTCTAAAATCTTTCTTGATTAATTCTAATTCTTACCTCAGAGTCCTTAAGAATACCTTTAATTTGGATAAGATTTTATACGATATATACGAGTAAGAATAAAAAGTGAAACCATCCCTAAATAAATGAATACAAATTTATACAAATTTTTAAGTAAAATCATACCGTCTTTGCTTTTTATTTTCCTTATCTTTACCAACCTATCTCCAAATGAACTACAAGAAGCCTATACACTTCGATACCAGGGAAAGTATGAAGAAGCAATTAAAAAAGTCAAATCTTCTAAATTTCTAGGAGATACGGAATCCGAAATTTTATTAGCAAAATTATATTTAGATACAGGAGCATTTCAGGATGCCATTCAATTGTATAGTAGATTATGTAAGACAATTAATACTCATGAGTGCTACAATGAATTTGGAATTTCATATATGGAAAGTTCTAACTTTCCAGCAGCTATAGAAAGTTTTGAAAAAGCCATAGAAATAAATCCCCAATTTGCAACTGGTTATTCAAACTTAGCAATGTGTTACACCAAATCAAAAGATTATATAAAAGCGGAAATATCCCATCTAAAAGCTCTTGAAATAATGCCAAATAATCCAATAATAAGAATAAACTATGGAGTGTACTTGATTAAAAATAAAAAGTACCAGAGGGCAAAAGATATTCTTTATCCAGTGATTGTAGAAAATGAATCTATGTACTATGCAGAACTTTATATAGGAGTAGCCCATTATTTTAAAGATGAATTTAATTCTGCACTTATTCATTATAATAGAGCTATAGGTATAAATCCTGATTTTCCTGATCTGTACTACTATAGAGCTCTTCTATTGTATAAGAAAGGAGAGTATAATAATTCTATAAATGATCTTAAAACATTAGAGAAATTAAATATACCTTTCAATGAACAAAAAGTTCAAGAATTAAGAAAGCTAATTAAACTCAGTGGCAAAATATGAATCGTTCCTATCAACTAATAAAAAAAAATGTAAACAAAGTACTACAATTTTTTAAAAAATCATATAATTCTATTTTCATAATATATGAATTGAATGTAAAAAAAATTATATGAATAAAATTTTACTTATCAGCATTAGATCTAGTATTTTAATACTCTCTATTTTAGTAATTTCACCATTATTTTCTCAAAGTAAAATAAACAATAAACTCACAGATTTTGGAATATTAAATTATCCAGACAGAAAAATGAAATTTAATCTTTCGGAACCAAAAAAAGAGAAAATGGACGGACAAAAACTAGGAAAAATTTTTGCAACACAAGTAATCCAAAAAACTACTCAACAAATTGATCTCTCTAAGAGAAATGTAATAATAGGAGCAAAAGGAACTCGTATCACTATATCCCCCGGTACATTCCAATATTCTGATTACCTTACAGCTAAAGGAGCAGCTACAGTTCACCTCTACGAAGTAATAGATGATTTAGATTATATGGTATCGGGAGTGTATCATATCTACAACGAAAGTAACAAAGCCAGCACATACTTGGAACTGGGTGGTATGATGAAATTTGAAGTTTTCCAGGGGAATGCCAGGCTAAGAATGTCAGGTGAGTATCCAATTTTGGTAGACTTTCCTCTTTTGTTTCCTGATAAAAAATTTAACCTATATTATATCAATATTGAGGGAATCTGGATTAAGAAAAATGAATTTGGATCCTATGATCTTTTTCCAGTCCCTGAAGCGATAGTAGATGGAAAAAAAAATACAGGAGTTCGACAATTTAAAATGAATTCTCAAGGGTGGTGGGGTTTTGGATTGCCCTCTCGGGACATGGTGGTTCTCAAGGGTAAATTCAAAGGGGAGGGTATCAACCCTTCTAGTTCCTTTCATATCCAGAGCATTGGAGTAGATGAGACTAGTAGAACGTACATAGGGAAGTGGATTAGCGGGAAAGAATTTTCAATCCTTGCATTTCCCGGAAGAAAAACTAGAGTTTATATCTCAGATGAAATTGGAAATTTGGGATATTCCAATCCGGTGGAGGTATCCAATAAAATAGGGATAGATTCCCTGCCAGAATCAATCGACAACCAGTTCCAGGACATAGGTGAAATTGAAATTACACAACCTCCGCAAGATATCACAAGTGATCCTGTAAAACTCCAGGAGTATCTAAAGCTAAAACCTGAATCCTACCAAGTAATCTATCCAACCAGATAAATTTAGTTTAAAAGGGAATATTTTGGTATTTTTTAAAAAAAAACTTACTTTTTTTATATTTTATAATTTTTAAAGACCTCACAACAAAAGAAAAAGCTTTTCAATACCGATACTTTTATTAAATCGTTACTAATAATGCTAAAAAGCATAAAAACTTTTGATTATAAGGATGTCTCATTTTCGTAAATCCTTTTCTTTAAAGTTAGTTCAATACAATCTAGGAGAAAATTATGTCTTTTAAAGTGGTTGCAGCCTGTCTTCTTATCTCTGCTAGTGTCTTCGGCCAAGACAAGCCTGCAGGAGATTCCGGTCGTACAAATTACCTTCCAGGAAACCCAACAGTTGCTAATAAAAAGTCTTTGGAAATAGTTAAAAAATCAATTGCTGAGAAATCTGCTGAATTAGAAAATTTATATGCAAGACTCAGTTCCATGCCAATCCAATTAAAATTAAATGAAGTTTATAGAGCAAAAGATAAAATCATCATCCTCAATGACAATCGTGGTGATATCCTAGATGGAAATCAGGTCTATAATAATTTTAATTACACAGAGTATGAGTTTGCTTCTGGTAAGATCAAAAATATCCGTCATGTAAATGAAAAAGAAAACTATTACAATAGAATCATGACTGATTATAAAGTTCTAAGTATTGTTCCAGGTCAGGAAGAAAGTGCAATTGTAGAAGTGAGAACTATTGATAAAGAAACAAAAAGCGAGTATAAGGACTTTAGTGGTGAAACAAGATTTTACACATTGAAGTTAGTAGAAAATCAGCTTAGACTTGCAATTTCAAAAGTTGATACCATCCTCCGAAGAAATTCATTAGAATTAGACAGAAAAACTGTTAACAGCCTAGGTGGAATTTAAGAATATCCTTTAACTAAAGTGGGAATGAATTTTTAGAATTCGTTCCCATACTATTTTTTCCTCCTTCCTTTTTTCCATTCCCATAGTTCATTTTTTTTATAAAAAACTTGCAAATACCGATATTTTATATAAATATAGTTAAACATTTATATGAATTATAAAAAAAAAATTAAACATTCACTTATCCTAATTTTCCTATTAACTGTAGTACCAACTTTTCCACAGGATAAAATTGAACTAAAGAACAAAATCCAAAAATTAGCAACTGATATTGTGCTCAAAATGACTGATGAAGAAAAAGCCGGTCAAGCGATACATATATCTATTCCAGGGAAAGAATTAGACGAATTAGCAATCTCTGAAATCAAACGAATCAAACCAGGTGGAATAATTCTTTTTGGTACAAATTTAGGGAAGTCAAGGGAGATTGTTGATCTAACGGAATCACTCCAAGTCCAGGCTAAGAAACAAAAAATTCTTCCACTTTTTATTTCTACAGACCAAGAGGGAGGAAGAGTAGTACGTGTGAAAAAAGGTGTTACAGAATTTCCTGGAGCAATGGCTCTCGGTCAAACTGGAAATGAAAGATATGCATATGATGTTGGATTTATTACTTCCTATCAACTGAATCGAATCGGTATCAATTTACTTTTAGCTCCCTCTTTGGATATAAATAACAATCCCGACAATCCTGTTATTAACACACGATCATTCGGATCAGATCTAGAAACAGTTAATAAAATAGCTACATCGTACGAAAGAGGTGCTAGGGATGGAGGAGCTCTTCCTGTCATAAAGCATTTTCCAGGACATGGTGATACAAATGTAGATAGTCATCTTGGATTGCCAATCATAGACAAAGATCTCGAGCAAATATTAAATTTTGAACTGATACCTTTTCAAAAAGCAATTGAAAATGGTGCAAGAGCTGTAATGAGTGCACACATTGTGTATCCAAAAATTGATCCAAACTTTCCAGCTACACTTTCAAAAGATATACTCACTGGAATACTCAGAGAAAGATTTAATTTTGATGGTATAATTATGACTGATGCTATGGAAATGGATGCGATCTCAAAAAATTACAAGAAAGAAAAAAGAGGCAACCTTGCTATTTTATCAGGAGCTGATATTGTACTACTAACAAGCTGGGGAAAAACAACAGCAGAGTACTACGATATGATTCTCGATGGTATTAAAAAGAAAGAATTTGTAGTAGGGGATAAAGACTTCCTCACTGAAGCATTGGTAAGGCAAATCTCAGCTAAGATTGAATTTGGTTTGTTTCAAAATTCTAACTCAACCATTGAAATTGTTGAACCAGACATACTACAGTCCTTACAAACTAGGGAAAATAAAATAAAAGAAAAGATAGCAGAGTATAAAAAAATCAATATCAAAGAGTACAATTTAAAAATATCTTCTGATTCTATTAAATCATTGAATACTCCATTTACTCCTCTCCCGCCTGAATCATCAGTTACTTACCAATTTTTTCTGACTAAAAAATATTTAATTGAAGAAGCTAAAACAAATAGATTTACTGTATTATCTGAAAAAAAGTTTCTCAAAGCACTAAAGAAAGGTGGAAAGTTTAGATTTGTATTGGATTCAAATTCACAAGCAGATCTAGATAAAATATCAAAATATATGAAGCTAACTCCTGACAGTGAATTTATTCTGCTCCATACTGGCTCACCTTTCCTGAGGTTTCCAGAAAGTCCAAATGTTTCTACAATCCTGTCATTTTCAATTACCAAGGCATCACAAAT
>CAMCZP010000018.1 GCA_945887855.1 Leptospira interrogans serovar Manilae
ATCTCCCGAGATTCCATTGGTGCAGATGAAGAGTACTAGTAGTGCTGAGGTTATTATCTTTCTGATCATTTCCATAGCTCCTTCCTTTTTTATATATGGAATGCTAATGCAATAAGCGTACCAGAAGGAAATTTTCTTTGATTAGTTAGCATTTTATACTATTTTTCTCAATTCCAAGCAGTCTACAGAAAGTAAACCTGTTGGTATTTTAACCATTGCACTTGCTATTTGCATAATAAGTATCAATATGCTTATTTTTTAATCAATTCGATTCCGTATATTCATATAGGATATAAAAAAAATAGAAATTTTTGGAATTTTTTTGAGAAATCTGATTATAGGATTCTATACTATAAATTTTTATAACAATTATAGATGTATTTCATGTTTTATGATAAAAAGGTAGTTAATGCATTTACGTCATACATATACTATAGTAAAACTTACTCATACTTATGATTGCAACTATGAGTAAGTTTTAAATTTAAATCTGAGGAACTTCTTCCTCTTTTTCCTTTACTAGTTGAATGTACAAAGAGGGAAGCACGGTTAACATCAATATCAATCCGGATGTAAGCCCTCCAACGATTACTGTTGCCAGTGGTCTTTGGACATCAGATCCTACCCCTTTACCAAACATGGCAGGAATTAATCCGAGAAGAGCCAATAGCATAGTCATTAAAAGGGGTCTGAGTTGGATTTGTGCGGCTTTAAAAGCTGCCTCTCTTATGGAAATACCTTCATGTGATTCTCTGACATGATTCACTCGAGATACAAATAGTACCCCTGAAATAGTAGCTACTCCGAAAAGGGATATAAATCCAATACCAGCAGATACATTAAAATAGTACCCCCTTATCATCAATGCCACCATACCTCCGATCAATGAAAATGGTAAGCATGCCATTGCCACCATTACATATCGAATGTTGTGGTAGAGTAAATAGAGTACACCAAAAATAATTGCAATTGTTAAAGGTATTACAATCGTCAATTGTTTTCCCACTCTACTTAGGTTTTCAAACTGACCACCCCACTTTATGAAATATCCAGGAGGAAATTTAATTTTTTCGGCAACTCTCTTTTGGGCTTCGGCTACGAAACCACCCTGATCCCGTCCCCGAATATTTGTTCTGACAGTTATGTTTCTTCTACTTTCCTGCCTAAATATAAGAGTGGGACCTTCTATTAAGCTAATTTCAGCAAGTTGAGCTAGTGGGATCCTCTCACCCTTTGGAGATATGACTGGAATATCCTCAATAGATTTAATGGATGCTCTATAATCAGCTGAATATCGTACTACAATTCCAAATCTCCAGGGTCCCTCATAGAGAGTTGAAATACGAGATGCCCCAATTGCGGCTTCAATCACTTGTTGTATTTCAGAAACATTTAAACCGTATCTAGCGGCAACCTCCCGCCTAATATTGATTGTAAGCTGAGCCTGCTCTCCCTCTTGTTCAATCCCATACTCGCTGGCACCGGGGATTTCTTTAATGATTACCAGGATTTCTTCTGCTAATTTCCTCATAATTTTTAAATCATCGCCCACTACAAAGATAGCTAAATCAGCAATTGTCCCCATGATAGCTTCACTTAAATTATCCATAATTGGCTGTGAAAAACTAAATCGAACTCCTGGAAAATTTGACTCCATATCATTTCTAAGTCGTAGTAATAATTGTTGCTTTGATATTTTTTCTTCCCATTTATTATAATCTCTCAGTCCTATAAATACTTCTAATCTGTTAGGACCGAGTGGATCTGTTCCATCATCATTTCTACCCAATTGAGAAAGTATCACATCTACAGGTTGATTTTTAGCTATTAATTCTCTCATTAATTTGAGATACTTTCTTGCTTCCTGTAAGTGAACTCCTACGGGAAAGAAAGCTCTCATCGTAAAACCACCCTCATCTAATTCGGGAAGAAATTCAGTTCCAATTACTTTTATTCCAATCCCACTTATAAAAATTACAATGGCAAATGCAACAGTAACTGTTTTCTTTGAATTATTGATAAACATAGGAATAAACTTTGTATATCTAACGGTAAGCCATTCTACAATTGGGTTATGCCATTCAATGTGTTCAAGGTCACCTGTTTCAAATCTCTTTTTATATACAATTGTCATGAGTACGGGAACTAATGTAAGCGCTAAGATCATAGATCCACCAATTGCGTAAGACAAAGTAAATGCCATCGGAGAAAATAAACGTCCTTCAATTCTTTGAAATGTAAAGATAGGGAGATATGCTAAAATAATAATACTAATTGAAAAGAAGATTTCTTTTCCTACTTCAGCTGCTGAGTGAAGAGTAAATGAATCAATCCCCATGATCCTGTCTTGGGGCTCTGAATCTCTATATCTTCTCATTAAATTTTCTACTATCACAACTGAACCATCTACAATAATCCCGAAGTCAATGGCTCCTAAAGATAAGAGATTTGCAGTTACTCCAGTTAATTTCATGATAACAAAGGCGAATAACATAGATAATGGTATTGTTAAAGCCACAATCAATGCCGCCTCAAAGCTACCCATAAAAAATATTAATACTAAAAGTACAATTGCAATACCTTCCATCAAAGTAAAACCAATAGTTCTCAGAGTATAACTTACCAAGTCTCCTCTGTCGTACGAATTTCTTAGCCTTACCCCTTTGGGTAAATATTTTTCATTAATTTCAGCAACTTTATCGCGGATTTTTTGCCCCATTTCTTCAGTGTCACCCCAACGTCTCATAGCGACTAAACCCTGAACGCTGGAATCTACATCAATATCTCCGAGACCATCTTTATAATCCTGAAAAGTATATCCCAAGGCTCCTGTTGGAAGAGAAGGAAACTCTTCCACAGTTCCAATATCTCTAACGAAAATTGGAACCCCATTATTTTCCTTTAAAACAATCGTCTCAATATCCTTAATGGTTCGTATTGCACCCAAACTTCGAATAGGGAAACCCACCTCTCCTTGACGTAAAATATTTCCACCAGTGTTTAAGTTATTAGCTTGAATTGAATCAATAACATTTGATAATTTTAATTTATATTGAATTAATTTTTCTGGATCGGTAATAACGTGATACTGTTTCATTAGTCCACCGAATGTAATCACATCTGCAATACCCGGAATACCTAACAGCTTAGGCATAATGACCCAGTCTTGCAATGTCCGTAATTCCATGGGTGTATGGTTTTCGGTCGTCTCAACCACATAACGATAAATTTCACCCACAGGGGAGCTCAAAGGACCTAGCTGAGGATCAACTCCTGGGGGAATGTCTGCCTCCCTTACTTTTTCTAATAGTCGGGTTCTAGCAAAATAGTCATCAGTGCCTTCTTCAAAAACAAATTGGAATACAACTAAACCATTGATAGTTCTTGAACGTCTTACAATTACTTTGGGTATTGCGTTTAAAATCCTTTCAATCGGAAGAGTTACCCTTTCTTCCACTTCACCTGCCGCCCTACCTGGAAATTTTGCAATCAATCTCACCTGTGTATCGGCTATGTCGGAATAGGCTTCTTTTCTTAAATTAAACCAAGCAATTGTTCCAAATAGAGTAATCAATATTCCTACGATTATAGTAGCGACTTTATTGTTTATAGATAATTCAATTATTTTGTTTATCATTATTTGTCCTTTCTTCCAAAATCTAAAAGGTATCCCACTTGTAAGAGTAATTGAGGATTTCTATAATCTCCTTTTCCAACTCCCATTCCTAACTGTACCCAAAACCCATCCAAATAAAAGTCAAAAGCCCCACCGATATAGTTCTGACTAAAATTGGCTTCTTGTCTGGTTCTATAGACGTAGTCTAGTACCAACGCTAAATCGGGGTTTGTGGAGGCTATGTTTGCCCGTATGAGTTGATCGGTATAGGTAGTTGGTTGGTTTTGGTAGCCCGGAAAATCAAATCTATTGTAATTATTCTGTCCCCCCGCTGCACTTTGGGGATCAAAAGGATTTACACGAAAAGCTCCAGCTACCAGAGAAAATCCATAAATGACATGGGCTGTCTTATAAATTGAATATCCCAAATCAAACTGAACTCCATTCCAGTTTGGTTTGTAATACATTCCGGATCCCCTTACTACAAATCGATCAAAATAATAACCAGCATTGAGATTAATACTTCCGGGGCTACCCGCAGACGCACCCAATACTAAAAATTTTTCTTCCCTACCATTTTTTATAAAATCTGGCTCTATTTTTTTTCCTGCTCTCTCTGATTTATAAAAATTATCTCTTTTTTCATCTATATAATTTTTATTTCCATTGAGATACTCTTTATTAGATTCATCACTATTCTGTGAATAAATTGAAAATTGTACAACAAATAAATAAATAAAAAATACTATAGAGTATTTTTTTTTATTATAATGAGTTGAATTTTTCTTTATTGTATTACTCATTTTAATAACCGACACTCAATCCTTTCAAGAGAATTGTTCCAGAAATTACCACTTCTTCATTCCACGTCAATCCACTCACTACTTCTACTTTTTCACGATCGGAATTTCCTAGTATTACAATTTTTTTCTCAAAGATTCCTTCCTCTTTTTTTACAAATATATAAGCCTGCCCTTCACTCATAAATATTGATGTAAGAGGTATCACAAAAGAAGAACCCATGGCTTCCCCAAATTCTACGTGAGCAAACATCCCCGGCTTAAATCGGTTTTCTTTGTTTGGCATAGAAATTCGAACTTTTACAGTTCTTGTGGTAGGATCTACGTTATCCCCGACAGCCTCAGATACCCCGTACAATTCAAGCTCTGGAAAAGAAGTGAGTTTAATTCTGACCTTCCTGCCTTTTTCCATCACATTCAAATCGCCCTCAGGAACATCACAAATGAGCCACACTACGTTGTCTCTTACCCTATCAAGTTCAACCGGGTTAAAACCGAGGGCTCTAAGTTTCCCTTCTGTTTCAGCTAACTCTGCTTGGGAATTACTGGCTTCTGTTTCAATTTCAATGATATCTTTCTCTGTAGCCACTTGGTTGACGTACATGTCTTTCAAACGTTTTAAGTTTTTAGAGGATCGTGTTACAGCGTTTCTACTATGAACATATTCAGCGTATAAACTATTCAATTCTGGAGACTCAAATAGCACAATCTTACTGCCACCCGCCAAAGAAGATGTAATACTAGCTATAATCCTAGCCGGAGCTCCCACTGTAATAAAATTGGAACCTTTTTCTATTTTAGCAGTCTTGATTCTATCAACTCCCACACTTCCCACCGGAAATTTTACAATTTTTCCGCCTTCCAAGATTTCTGGTTTTACATAGGCGTACTTTTTTTCTTCTTCTTTTGCCTTATGCTTTGAAAAAAATATATCAGCACCAATTAAAATTACAACAACAGCTATGATGTAGTACTTTTTTGATTTAACAAATTCTAAGATTTTATTAATTTTTTCGTTTTCCATTGTTTACTCCACTTCCGGTTGAATTACAATTATTGATTTTCCGGTTACATAGTTTAATCTTTCGAAGGATTCTGCCCGTTCTGTTTTTAGTTTTAAAATATTTACTATAGTATTGCGATATGTTTCAAAAAAATCTGCAAACTCTATGATAGTGAGGTATCTCTTTTGGTAGTTTGAAATCATAAGAGTAGCTAAATTTCCATAATCTTCTGTAAATTTCCCTTTAAATTGATTATAGATTTTATTTTTTTCTACTGCCCTGGTTAACTCAATTACCACTTCGTTTTCAACTGTAATACGCTGATTTTGTAGTCCGCTTCTTCTTTCTAAGATTGCTTTTTCTGCCGCTTCAATATTACCCTGATTTCTATCAAAAATAGGAACATTTAATTGTGCAGTAAAACCAAAGTAATTGGGAATGTATGTACCTGCCCTATTGTAAACAGGCCCGAAGGAAAGATCTGGAATTGCGTTTGCTTTTTGGAGGGCTAAGTTTGCTTCTTCATACTTTACACTCTGTATTGCCGCTTTTAAATCGGGTCTATATTCAATTGCCAACTCCAATACTTCATTGGACTTATAGATCTCAGGGTTTATGCTGTCTAATTTCTTTTCATCTATGACTGGTATGATATTTTTCCCATATATGGAATCTTCATTTAGAAGAACCCGCAAGGAAGACTCTTTTTCTTTGATTTGAACTAATATTTCCGTTCTTTCCTGTTCCAAAAAAAACAGAAGTGCTTTGATACGTAGTACTTCTGACAAAAGAAGGGTTCTATTTAGATATGCTCTTTCAGAATAATCAACTGTCTTACGTAAAGACTCCGTACTTTTATCATAAAATTTAAGGGCATCTCTCAAAAAATAAATAGATAAAAAATTTGATCGGAGTTCTAATTTTAAGGCACGTAAAATATCAGAAAATCTCTCTTCACTGATTTTAGTATTGATTTCAGCTACTCGTATCCTTTTATCTATTTTTCCACCCAATAAAAATAACTGCTGGATTTGGACTACTGTTTGTCCATTTCTCGTGAAATCTACAATTCTGTCTGTCTTGTCATTGAACGTGTTTTGCTCCATGAAAATATTGGGATTAGCATAGAGTCTTGCCTGAATGATCAATGCCCGCTTTGCCTCGATTTGAAACTTAGCGGCTAATAATAGAAGATTGTTTTTCATAAACAAAGTTTCAGCTTCCATCATAGTGAGTGACTTACTATCTGAATTTTGTTCACTGCCTTGAGAAAAAAGAGGAGAAAACACTGAATGTAAAAATAAACAAATAAATATTATAATACTATGGTACATAGACCTATCCTGTAAAAGTAAGGAAATTTAGAAAAAAAGTTTTTATGTTATCTAGGTGGGGGTAAATACAAGAGGGAGTATGACATTAAGAAACAAAAGGGAAGAAGGGATAAAATTAGTATAAAGACAGAAAGCTGTGGCAATATATAATTATGAAAAGAAAATGTGCGGAGAAAAAGTTCAGCTTCTGCATCAAATTCAATATAGGATTTTACAGCAATAGCAACCGAGTAAAACTCCTCATCCATTTCTACAATTTGTTTGTTATGAGATGAAAAATCCATGGAATCTAGGTATGCTTCTACCGGTACAATGACCGAAGCCATTGATATCAGAATTACCAGAAAGTTCATGAATAATTTCATTATTACATGAGTAATTTTTTACAAAAAAGGGTCAATAAAAAAAAGAACAAATAAAAAATGCAGTCAATAACAAAATTTATAATCCCAAAGATTATGTTACATATATCATCATTTATGTAAGACTTTAGTTACCTGTCCTCTTTTAAAAATGACAATGATTTGTTTATCGGGAGAGGACTTATTGGAATACTTAGATATTGGCTTTGAATAGATAAAATATTCTTTTCCTCCACCATCAATGCTTTTTTCATCGGGCTCACCGAGGAGTTCTAAAACATAGAGTTTGGATTTGGAGTCTAAAAGGTCATTCAATTCCTGTCGAATGTAGAGATTTCCCATTTCAATGTTTGCACTTGGCGGAACTGACCTTTTTTCCGATTTATCCTGCATCTCTTTGCATTTGAGATCATCTGAAAAAGTTTCCATGCAGGATTCAAAAATATTGGATGCTACTTCTTTTTTTTGGATGGTTTGATTTGAACACTTGGTTTGGAAAACAGTGATCCAAACGAAAAAGAGAAAATAAGTTCTGACTCTCAATTTTTTCGAAGATTCAAAAAATTAATAAATTCTTCTGTATCCCTTGTGATTCCTAAGTGTGCAGAAAGAATTTTATCATTTTTATCTAAAATAGCATAATAGGGAATCCCATTGGTTCCAAATTTTTTCTCTTCAAATTCTTGGTTTGCATCATCTTTCTCGGTTCCCCTATCCGTAAATAGTTCTACTAGGATATACTTAGAAAGTTCTTTTTTGACTTCCTGTGTGTTTAGCACATTTTCTTCCATGTACCTGCAATTCGTACAAATCACACCTGTAAAATTTATCAAGATAGGTTTTCCTGTTTCAATTGCTTTACTTTTGGCTATGTCAAGATCTTCCATCCAAACTAATTCTGTACTTTTATCCGAATCATTATTTTGTTTGGGTGGTAGATACGCTTCCAATTCCCCCAGATTAGATCCTGTGATACCAAAAGCTAAATATATGATGAGAGATAGAAAAATTATAGAAAGGGATATTTGGTATTTGGATATTTTTTTTATTTGATTATAAAAATTTTTCATATCTTCAAATAAATCTAAGGTATACAGTGTATTTATTACTAAGAGAATTATTGTAATACCTAAAAAGATTTCTCTTGAAAGAATATTAAATCCCCAAATTAAATCTGCATTGCTAAAAAATTTTAAGGAAGCTATAATTTCAAATATACCTAAAATTCCTCTAAATTTAGCATTCCACTTTCCGTTTTTAGGAAGCCTTTCTAAAATCATCGGAAACAGAGATAAGAGAGTGAATGGAATTGAAAATGCTAATCCATACCCAAACATTCCAATGAAAGGAAAAAACCATTCCCCTTTGGAGGCTGTGACCAATATACTACCCACAAATGGCATTGTGCAGGTAAACGTAGCAATTGAGATTATAAAACCTTTTATTAAAATGGATAGATACCCAGAACCAGAAACATTTTCAAGTTTACTATAAAAAAGAACCAAAGAGGAAGGGAGTAAAAAATCAAAACCAATCAATGCATAGGCAAAGAATAAAAAAATGATACCTATGCTAAAATTTAAAAAGGGATTGGTTGCCAATTTTGTAATACCAGACGCCCCAAAAAACAAAGAAAAGAAAATACCCAAGATAGAAAACGTAAATATGATTCCAAGAGAATAAATGACTGATTCCAATATATAATTTTTCTTAGGTGCCCCTTCTTTAGGAGTAAAAGCTGATACAGTGAAGGGAATCAAAGGAAATACACACGGATTTAAGAGAGACAACAACCCAAAACCAAATGAGACCCAAAAATAAGAAAAAATACTTTCAAACATTTTACACCTTCCTTTTGTTTTCAGATTCCTGGATCAGTGTTGCCACCACCATATCTCCTGTCACATTGACAGTCGTTCTAAACATATCCAGCAATCTATCCACTGCAAAGATAAGAGCAATTCCCTCTGATGGGACACCAATAGAATTGAGGACTATGACGAGCATGACCATACCCGCCCCCGGGACCCCAGCAGAACCAATGGATGCAAGCACTGCTGTGATTACAATTGTGATCTGATCGGAAAACTGTAGCTCCATGCCCATCGCTCCTGCAATGAATACAGCAGCAACTGCCTGGTACAAACTAGTTCCATCCATATTGACTGTGGCACCCACAGGTAGTACAAAACTTGCCACTTCATTGGAAATACCGAGGTCTTTTTCACATGCATCCATAGTGACAGGCAATGTGGCAGAACTCGAACTAGTAGAAAATGCAACCATCTGAACAGGTAAGATTTTTTTATAGAACTGAAAGTATTTTTTTCCTGAGACTACTACTAAGATCCCATATACCCCATAGATCATGATAGATAAGCCAATCAAAACTGATAAAGAATAAAGCCCCAGAGCTCTAAAAAGATCAATTGCACTTTCCAGACTATCTCCAGCAAATTCTACGATCAAAGAGGAAATGAGTGCAAACACACCAAAGGGGGCAATCTCCATGATCAAATCTATCATTTTTAGTATGACTTCATTTAAACTTTCAAAGAGCAACCGAACACCATTCACTTTTTCTTCGGGAGTTAAAACCATAGCTATCCCAAACACCATAGCAAAAACAATCACAGGAAGCATTTGCGTGTTATCACTTGCAGATTTGAATATATTTGTGGGAAACATATCTACAAAAAATTGCATGGGATTTGATTTGTTTTTTATTTGTTCAGATGCATCGGCAGTTTTTTTTAAAATATTTTCTGCATACTTGGCTTTGATTTCATCACGTTTTGTTTGTGATAGGGCTTTTCCTGGCTCGATTAGATTGACAATGAACAATCCTAAAATCACAGCTATAACTGTAGTTATCAAATAAATTGTTACTGTTTTTAAACCAATTCTCTTAAATGTATTGATGTCTCTCAAACTCGAAATTCCACTCACCAAAGAGACAAACACCAAAGGAACTGCCATTACTTTTAGTAAATTTATAAAAATAACTCCAATTGGTTTGATCCAAACAGTTAAAAACAGACCAAAGTGATACACTACAGAAGAAAGACCAAAGATTGCACCTAAAAAAATTCCGGTGAGGATTTTGTAATGCAAAGGAATTTTTTTCATAGTGTGACCTCAGGTGGTGTTTTAGGTGTTTCCATCTCATCTTCCAATCCTAACAAAGCATAAAACTTAAATTTTAACTTAGCAAATATGGATAATTTCTTAGCAGTTGGGGTCGCCATTGCTTCTTGTTTTTTAGTTTGCAATCCATCGGCTCTCTGGCTCATAACTTTTTTTACGTTTCTTAGAATTTCAGGATGTTTCTCTAAAAATGGATCGACATCATCCTTGGTAATCTCATAGACAAGTGTATAGGAATCGGCTACAATATTGGCTGTTCTCACAGCTCCGGTCAAGAGTCCCATTTCTCCGAAGAAATTACCTGCACCCAACCTGGCTACTTCTATAAATCCACCTTTTTCCATGGGTATTTGCACTGTTACAACTCCTTCTGAGATGACATACATTGTAAATTTTTGTTCTCCAGCCTTGACCACCAACTCACCGGGCTGAAATTCTAAGGGCTTTATCATTTGGCTGAGATCTTTTTTTTCGTCTGGTGTAAAAGTTTCAAAAATATCAATTTCACTCACCAATGCCAATGGTGTCCTAGCATCTTCCGTATCAGGTTTGAGTCCTTTAAAGACATGAATATCCTGTTTTTGGAAGGCAGGAGAAATTCCCGCACGGTGCAAATGAATCCACATATTAGACCATACAGATTTTCGAACGGCATTCTTTTTTGTATAATCCTTAAAACAATACCCAAATAGATAATCCGCACCCCAATCATTGTATTCATTGAATCTTGCATAGGGAGCTGGTTTGGAGAGAACTCCGTCACTACTCATAAGTGCATCTAATAGCACTTTCACTACACGCCTGGGTGGAACACTGGGATCAATATGGATGGTAAACCACATTTCCACAATACCATCCGGAAGGCTATAGTTATGAATGGAGGCTTCACTTGCCACACTATTTGGCACACTCAATACAATTCCTGCTCTGGTAGATAGCCTTGTAGTACGCCAAGTTACATCTACAACTCTACCCTCTTCCAAACTCCCTATTTTTACCCAATCACCCACTCTGAAGGGTCTTTCAATGTTGATAGCAATTCCTGAAAAAACATTGGAAATATTTACTTGGATAGCAAGACCTATGATCATAGCAACCACTCCGGATGTTGCAAGTAAACTTGTAATTTTTTGATCATAAACAAATGCAATAATGCTAAAAATAGTTAGTAAATAAATAAGAAAATTTAAAAAACGTCTTACAACTGTTGGGATTTTATGATCCGTTTTTAGTTCAAGGGGAATCCAAATGAATTTTTCAATTGCTTGTGTGAGTGAAATAGCGGGAATTATCCACCATAGCAGATCATAAATTGACAAAGTAATTTTTACCATTGTAATATTATTTGATTCAATAAAACTATCAATAAATTGAACTTCAGATGAACAGAGTGTCACATAAGCTAAGAATGTTTGGATGATCCATAAATACGTGGTAAAATTTTTATATGCTTTTAAACTTGATAGTATTCCAATTAAGATCAATCCTATAAAGGATACAACCATTAAGAAAAGTGATAAAGTAGAGGGTAAAAATCTTCTGAGTGAAACTTCATCTTTTTTAATTCTAACTCCCATGTTATATCTTGAAAAATCTATTGAAGAGCTATTTCTATTTAGATATCTAGGAGATCCCAGAGTAGTTTTTGCTAAGATATCCTGAAAATACCATTCACTTTCAATTCTATAACCCGTAGAGGGACTCAGTATTTTTGATTTTAAAATATCTGATTTTAAATTGGAATATTTAGACATTCCAATTGTATCAATCACATAAATTAAGTTATCTCTTGTAAAAGATTTATGAAAAAAGCTCACCCCGAGGGCACTCTGCTCTAAAACATACTTAACAGGGAGTGAATTTGACTTAAATGAACCCTTTACGTGGTACAAACTATAATTCATTTGGTCTTCTTTAGAAAATTCTCTATCTATTGGCTGCTCTAAAATAATTGGAGATATTGCATTTATAAACTCAATGTCCTGAGGAGCAATTTCACCTGAATATCTAAACCATAAGTAAAAATCTAAATTATACGTAAGACTAGTAATACTTAATTCACTGATCTCATTTATTTCAATCCCAGTATACACAACATTCGTTTTATAAAGATATTTATTATCGTAAAACATCAGTCTCTCTGATTTTAAAGCACTCTCTAAATCAAATATTTCTGATACATCTTTGATGACCTGGAGTTGTGTGAGTGCTGAAATAATATTTTTATTTTTATAGATTCCTATGGAAACAGGTTTGGGAGAATCACCCTCTTCAAAGTAATTAATTCCAGTGGCACCTTCAATGGATTTAGATGTAGAATCCAATGATTTTAGATAATTTTTAAGTTTAATTCTTTCATCCGGTAGATTTTTTAAGCTTCCGGTTAGATCGCCATCCTTGACACCTTCTAACAATAGCATAATACTATCATAAGCATAGACTGCTCTCCAATCAGGATCACTTGTATATGTTTTTATATATACTTCTTTGAAGTATTGGGCTTTTTGATTTGCATTGTCGAATATGAGGGGGGTTGTTACATAAAGTCCATTGGAATAGTATCCCGGGTTATCTCTTTCTTTTTTAGACTCTGATAGTAACTTTAAAAATCCAGAAGAAGCAAAGGAATCGGGAGCAATGATTTGATTTGTAATACCTTCATCTTTTAATAATTTTAAAAACTGAGCTCCATTAGCACCACTCATAGCCAAGAGTATCATATTTTTATCATTTTGAGATTTTAGGTCTTTAATAATCTCTTTCATCTGGTTAAGTTTTACAGTATCATTGTTTTTGAATGATTTTTGGTAAGATATATTCAACTGAACATCCGAGGAAATGCTGGTGATAATTTCTGTTAAGTATTTACCATAGACATCGTCTTCTGTGATTATTTTTAATTGATCTTTTTTTAGAATTTTTTTAATGTAGTAACCCAAAAATCTACCCTGGGAGTTATCATTGAAAATGGTTCGGTAGTACCATTCATTGTTTTTTGTAAGCTCAACATTTGTAGACGCTGGTGTTATGGCGGGAATTGAATTTGCTTTGTAAATCGGAGCACCTGCATTGGAACATGCACTGCTATTGTGACCTATGACAGCAATTGCCCTGCCCTTCTTTACAATTTCTTCTGCCCTTTGTTTTGCAAGCTCCGGATTATTTTCATCATCATACACATCAAGTTCTATCTTCCGACCATTGATTCCCCCCATTTTATTAATGGGATCTATGTACAACCGTATTCCATTGGTATAGGCTTTTCCATTTGCTTCGGAATCCCCACTCATTGGACCCACAACAGCAATGTAGATGGTTCCCTGTGTATAAATGGAATATATTTTTACAAGGGTATACGTGAGTATACAAAGAGTGAAAAAGAGAATGAGAAGTGGTTTTATATTCTTGGATGATAGCATTTGCGTTTTTTCTTTATTTTTATTATCTTATAGATTCCTTTTCTTATTTTGATTTTCTTTATTCAAGATAAAAAAAAGTACAACGCAAATTGATTTTTGAGGCTCGAAAAGGAAAAAATATTAGAATTTAACAAATTAAACACCAATCAGCATAGAAAAAATAGTACAAACTCAAAAATAGAAAAAAAATGATAACTTTTTGGTTTTAGAATTATTTTTATACCCCGATCCGTTCCTAACTGCGATATTAACTTAGTAACGTTGAATGCTTCATAAATATTCCGATTTAAAAAAGTAAAGGTCTTTTTGAGCTATTGAGGAATGTACCATAAAATATTATAATGATTCTAAAAAGCTATTCATTTTGCTCTATGTGCATTTTGTCTTGAAAATACTTTGAAATAACAAAACCAATTCTCACTTTTCTAGATATCAACAGATTTATATAATCTATCAAGTGAAGCCATTTTTAGTCATAAAAAAATTGACTAATTTTTAAGCATATGAAATTGTTATAAAATAAATAATTGATATGAAAACAGCCCAGAGCAGCATACATATAGAACGCAGACTGAATATAATAGATTCTGCCAAAAGTTTTCTCTCCTATCTTTACGAAATTCTGACAGAAGTTGGAATCTATCCAGGTATCCAATCTTCTGATGCCAAAAAAACAATTTTACTCAATAAATTTACACTTGTTCTCTGTACGATTAGTTTTACTCTCTCTGTATTTTTTTATTATCTAGGTTGGAAACTTCCCTCCATTGCCCTTTCCATTCAGTTTTTTCTAAATCTACAAATTTTTTACCTACACTCTAGAAGAAATTTTTCATTAGCAAAGTATGTATATTTTGCTGTGATTAATTTTTTTGTGCTAATTACTACATCTATCTTTGGTTTGGAATCAGGGATGATTTTTCTTTTTTTACCTGTCCTAATCCAAGACTTTATTTTCTTTAAAGATTCTGAAGTGCAAGAAAAACTAAAGTGTGGTACGTTTTCAGTAATATCCCTTCTCTTCTTAGAATTGACCAATTATTCATTTCTTTCTGCCATTCCTCCCAATACCATTTTACAAAAATACCTCTCCATTTACAGCCTCATCAGTGTTGGAATAATAACAGTTTATCTGGTTGGGATTGCACTAAAACTTAATGAAAACCCTGAATTTCTCCTCAGTGAAAATAAAAAGCTACAATTGTATCTAGAAAAAGAAGTCTATACCAGACAAAATGCTTATGAATCCTTAGCATTTTCCATAAAAATGCAACGTGAGGTCTTAAATGGAATCCATGGGGGAGTTATCATTGTAGATAAAAATGGTTTTATCCATAATTCCAACCAAATCTTTGAAGATATGTTTGGATTATATGGAGAAAATGCAATGGATGGAGGAAATTTCTTTGAAGACGTCAATATAATTTATAGAAATTGCCCGGGATGTATTCCAGAAATCTTAGAAAATATCAACCAAGTTTTAAATGGGAACATTGGCTATAGTGAATTGGAGTTAGAAAAGAGCCATAGCCATAAGCTTGAATTCATTTCTATGAAAATTTCTGAAATCAAAAACGCTTCCTTTCATGGAGTGTGTTTGATGCACAATGATATCACAGAACTCAAAAAAGCTAAAATGAGACTTGAGTATATTAAATCCATCAATGTAAATTTAAAAACTGTTCTTCCTGATATTATGTTGAACATGAACAAAGAATTATTCATCACCGATTTTCATTCCGATAAAACATCCAGCCTTTACTTTCCCAAAGAAAGAATGGTGGGGAAAAATTTACTTGATTTGAACCTAACCGAATCTGTAAGTAAGGATCTAAAAAAGACAATTTCCCAAGTATTTTCCACTGGAAATAGCTATACCATTCACTACAATTTTGAACTAGACTCCGTCTCCTATTCCTACGAAGCCCGGTTCTTAAAATCTGATGATGAGGAAATTATGGTAGTCCTAAAAAAATTAGAAGACTCTGAAGTAAATTATTACATTAAAAATATAGAAATCTAATACCCTATCTGAAAAGTGGTACCAGCTAGGTATGAAAAACGATCAAAAAGAAAATCCCTATTCAAAAACAGTAAATCTCCCTACGACAGACTTTCCCATGAAGGCTGATCTTGCGCAAAGAGAAACCCACCAGATAAAAAAATGGCAGGATTCAAAAATTCTCTCCGCTATGAATTCCAAAAAAACAGATAAATCCTTTGTTTTGCACGATGGTCCCCCCTATGCCAATGGAAATTTCCATGTTGGTCATTCTTTAAATAAAATTCTCAAAGATATTATCATAAAATCAAAAAACCTAGCCGGCTACAAAACTGAAATGATCCCCGGTTGGGACTGCCATGGGCTTCCAATTGAAGTCCAAGTTTTAAAAAATTTAGATAAGAAAGCTTCCACTATCTCACCTGCAGACCTCAGACAAAAATGTAGGGACTATGCTTCTGAGTTTGTAGAAAAACAGGGCGAGGATCTGAGTCGATTTCTATGCTTTTGGGACAAAGAAAACAAGTACCTAACCATGAGCAAAGAATTTGAATCTAAAATCATTCAAGTATTTGGAGATTTATTTGAAAAAGGATATATTTACAAAGGTAAAAAACCTGTTTATTGGTGCACTGCCCTAGCTACAGCCCACGCAGAAGCGGAGATTGAATATGCCCCCCATGTATCTCCCTCCATCTATGTAAAATTTCCAATCCAAGGGGAAGACAATTCTTATTGCTTAATCTGGACTACCACTCCCTGGACTCTCCCGGCAAATTTAGGGATTTGTTTCAATGAATCCATCCAATATGGATACTTTCTCTCTCCATCTGGAGAACATTTGGTTTTGGCAGAAGAATTAGCTGCAAAAGTAACTGAAGCCACTGGGATTTTCCTTACCAAAGAAAAATCTGTATCCAGCTCAGAACTCTCCCTCAAAAAATTCTCACACCCCTTTTTAGATAGAATTTCGGTTAGTTTGTTTGGAAACCATGTTACATTGGAAGCGGGAACAGGATGTGTTCACACTGCTCCCGGCCATGGTTTAGATGACTACAAAGTGGGATTAAAGGCAGGTTTAGATCCATATTCCCCCGTAGACGAAAAGGGAAAGTATACCCATGAATTCCCCGATATGAAAGGAATCCAGATATTTGAAGCCAATCCTAAGATTATTGAAATACTAAAAGAAAAAAATAAGCTCTTTCATTTTTCTGAATTTTCCCACTCCTACCCCCACAGTTGGAGAAGCAAGAAACCATTGATCTTTAGAGCAACACCCCAATGGTTTTTCTCTATTGATGGGCAGAATTTACGGGAAAATTCATTGAAGGAAATAGATAAGGTTTCTTGGATTCCTGAATGGGGAATCACTAGAATTCGATCCATGGTAGAATCCAGACCCGATTGGTGCCTGTCCAGACAGAGAAATTGGGGAGTTCCAATCCCTGCCTTCAAATGTAAATCTTGTGGTACAACACATATGACTCCCAAGACCATACAATTTTTTATTTCCTTAGTAGAAAAAGAGGGAATTGAAATCTGGTACAAAAAGGAAGTTTCTGATCTGCTCCCCCAAAATACAAAATGTGAAAATTGCAATTCTACTGATTTTGAGAAAGAAAATGATATCCTCGATGTTTGGTTTGATTCGGGAGTATCTAATTTTGCTGTATTTGGGGATAGCAAAGATAAGCCCCCGGCTGATCTGTATCTTGAGGGCACAGACCAACACAGGGGATGGTTTCAGTCCAGCCTCTGGCCTTCTATGGCTTTGCGTGGATTTCCCCCTTACAAAGCAGTTCTCACACATGGGTATGTTTTAGATGAAAAGGGTCATGCGATGTCCAAATCCCTAGGAAATGTAATCAATCCCACCACAGATATCATCAATACAAATGGTGCAGATATTTTAAGGCTTTGGGTTTCATCACAGGACTTTAGAGATGATGTAAAAATTGGAAAAGAATCCATAAAAGTTGTAAGTGACCAATACAGAAAAATTCGTAATACATTTAGATACCTTTTGGGGAATTTACATGGGCATACAAAAGAAAAAAATCTAAACTATTCTGATTTAGAATTAATTGATAAATACTATCTCCATTTATTTTCAAAACTTAATAGTGAAGTACAAACTGCATATTCAAATTATCAATTTCATCAAATTTACCAAAAAGTTTTAAGATTTTGCACAGTTGAGTTATCTCAGGATTATTTTGAGATGATAAGAGATAGGTTGTATTGCGATGACAAAAATTCTAAAACCAGAATGTCTTCCTGTACCACACTATCTATAATACTTGAAAATTTAACTATACTCTTAGCTCCCATTCTGAGCTTTACTTCCGAAGAAGTCTGGAAATCGTATGGCAAAAATGATTCTATATTTTTACAGCCTTTTCTAGATTTAAAGGAATATTTTAATCCGAAAGTTGAAGAAGAATTTTTACCCCTCTTTCCAATAAAAACCTTAGTTCAAAAATGTATGGAAGATGCACGTCAAAAAGGTGAGATTGGAAAATCACTCGAAGCTAGAATTCATATTGCATCCAAACAACCCATTCCATTTTCAACTGATGAATTAGAACTCTTCTTAGTTGTATCACAAGTAGAGAAAAATAAGGCAGAATCTGGTGTAGTATCCATTGTTACCGAAGGGGATATCACAATTGAAGTATGCTTGCCCGAAACTAAAGAATGTCCAAGGTGCTGGAAACATAGCCGAAGTCCAAAAGAAAATAATCTTTGCACTAGATGCTCTGAAATACTGGAAAAATCCTTATGAAAATTACATTTAAAAAAACTAGAGATTATATTGTAATCCAAATGAGTGGATCTTTAGATACTAAGCTATCTAGAGAAATTGAAGAAGACTTTGAACAAATTCTTTCCAACTATCCAGAATGCAATATTTTATTGAATATGAAAGAGTTGAAATACCTATCTTCCTCAGGTCTGAAAACCATCATATCTCTCAGAAGTGTTCTCAATGATGCCAATAAACAACTTAAGATTTGTACGATTGGAAAAGCAGCTCGAGAAGTTTTTGAAATGACTAAGGTACTACAATTTTTTAAAATATATCCAGATGAAGAATCTGCTATCCTCTCCATCAACGAAATTGATCCTTCTGACTTCGACTAAATACTTCTTTCAAAATCAATAAGGTTTCCGGAAGGAGTAATAATTCGGAATCTATCTCCCTTTTTCCCCATACATTCTCTTTTAGTAGATAAGAAAACAAATGAGTACGCATGTCGATTGGAAACCTGTACTTCGATTTCTGTTGGATAGGGTCTATAGTAATAGGGGTAACCTGGACCCAAACCAATAACAATTGGATAGCTCTGGTATACATTTGATCTCACCGTTGTAGAGGAAAGCAATGAGTAGTATTTATAAGCAGGAGTGAGCTTAGACCCATTGCATTCAAAACCAAACTCTAAAAATTCGGGAAGTACCCTGGTATCGGGAAAAATTTGGAATAAAAAAATATCTTTATCTTTTGTGGAGAGTTCAGAAACTTCTCTCCATTCCTGGATTCTTTTTTTATCTTCTGAAAGAGAGAGTGCATTCTTTACATCTGTTTTTATTTTTGGAAGAGAAGTATCATCGATCCTGGTCAAAGTTACAATAAAATTTATTCCATAAAAGTATTCTTCTTTGACTTTATTTGTAGTACCGATATATTTAAGCTCTGTAGTATTACAACTACTAGAAAAGAGTAAAGTACATATTAATGACGCAACTGCAATAACTATCTTTTTTCGCCGGCAGGCGGAAAAAAGCCTAGGATTGTTACGAATAAAATTGCAAAAACTGACTTTTTGCAGGAAAGCTATTAATAAGAATGATTTTATTTTTGATTTAATATTCAATTTTATCTTTTTAAATTTTTTATTGAAGTGCAATATTTGCTAATTCATCGGCACGCTTATTGAATTCTCTTTTTACATGTTTGATTTTAATAGATTCAAACTGTTTTCTTAATTGAAACACTTTTTCCTTTAATGGAATCAGGGATGGATGCTTTGTTTTGTACTCTTCCAAAAATTGCTTTACTACCAATTCAGAATCCATAAAAATAGTGAGGTTCATTTCTCCTTGTGCAATACAATATTCCAAGGCTTTTAAAAGAGAAGTCCATTCGGCTACATTATTGGTGGTGGAGCCTATTTTTTCAGAAATAGTTGCTATCTCTTTTTTTTCACGAAGAATACTCACTCCTATGGATGCAGGTCCCGGGTTTCCTTTTGAAGCACCATCACAATACATTTCTATCATTGCCAAAGTTTATCCTAATCTTTTAGAATTCTGAGGATCTAACCTCAGAATTCCTATCTTTTTAGTTGTTTTTAAACTGTCTTTACTTCTATTTTTTTTGAGTTGGGGGTGGTGTAAGGAAGATGTAAAGTCACCCTTCCATTCTTAATCACTGCTGAGACTTTTTCTAGGTCAATAGGTTTGTTGATAGTAAACTTTCGAACATACTGCCCTAAAAGAAACTCTCTGTGAACAATCTTGTACTCCTCTGGAACAGTGTATGTTGGATCTCCCTTTATTATAAGGGTATCTTTTTCAAAGGAAATATCCACTCCCTTTTCATCTACACCAGGTAGATCCACCACCAGGATTGTTTCTGATGCTTGCTCATATATATTCACTGGGGGAGAGAAAGTTTCTTTTTCTTTCGTTTTTAATTCTGAAGTTGCATTCATAAGTATTCTCCTTGTTTTTTTAACCTTGGTTATTCACTTTTAACAGTGATTTTTTTTGCTTTTTCTTCTTCTGCTTTGGGAAGTTTTACAACCAAAACCCCATTTTTCAAATTGGCTTCCACCCGTTCTGAATTGATTTTAAAGGGGAGATCAAAGGATCTCATAAACTCAGAGGTATTGATTTCTTCGCGAACCAACGTATACCCTTCGTTAGCTTGTTTTTTAGGATTTCCCTTAAGTAGAAAACGATTGTCCACCACATTCATTTCAATGGATTCCGCATCATAGCCTGGAACCAAGGCAGTGACCACTACTTCCTCTTCATTTTGGTAGAGATTTATGGATGGAGTCCCTCCAAAGAGCGAAGAAGGTTTAAAAAAAGAATTTGCTAATTCTTCCTGAAGCATTTCCAAATCTGCCCATAAATTGTTCCTTGATTGATTTCTATTGTAAATATTTAGAAACATAGGTTTCTCCTTTAGCACTTAGATCTATAGAGTGCTAGTTTTTATTAGCACTCTACTAATTAGAGTGCTAAAATAGGAAAAAGTTTTCGTAAACAAAAAAATTTTAAAAGTTAGGATTTTTTTTCAATCGGATTCTTTTTTTTGATTCGGTTAGGATTGCCCGGAAATAGCTTTTTAGGTGTTCGGGGTGAGAATTCATATCACTCAAGAGGTAGTCCAATTTCTTTTGAAACTCTTTATCTAAAACATAGGGATGCAAAAGCCCAATGTGATTTTTTAAAAATCTAAAAAATGTAATTTGGCCTTTTGGATCGTAATACGAATGAAAAAAAGTGTGGGCATGTGAAATATCATGTAAGACAAACTCAAAAGCATCTCTGTTTCCATCCATTAAATCACCAGAAATTGAATCTATATAAGACAAAGTGACAATTCGATCTCCATGTGACTGGAGTGTTAATACTTCGATAGGTAGCAAAACTCTATGAATCAATTGAATTGGATACAATCCTAAAGCCCAATTTACCAGGCAGTCCTTGAGTTCTCCGGGAAGTTTTATAAATCTCTTAGCGAGTAAGTAGTCCAAAATTGTAGTACAATTATCTTTTTTTTGAAAAAGAGACTGGAGCTGAAGGGGTAAACTATTGATTTCTTTAGAATTTATATTTTCTTTATTCAATTTTATTTTTTGAAATGTAATATCATTTTCTTGTACTACATAATTATCTAATCTAACCTTTAAATACACTAAAATAAAAAGTAGAACTATTTCCCAGTCTTGTATTGAGCAGTTATTTTCTAGTGCTTGTATTTCGAGAAGGTAGGGATATAAAAGGGTGGCTTCCGACTTTAAATCCCTGTCGGGAATCAAAACTTTCCTAAATTTTCCCACTAATTGTTGGTTTTCAATCGGCATATCTGAATAAATTAGTTCCGCAAATTCATTTTTTCTTGCATTCTTTTGATAATTTTACTGATAATTAGGATAGAATGGTACAACAGCAAGTTTTGAAAACTCCAATAGAGTTTCATCCCGATTCTGTAAAAAAAGAATCCGCTTGCGTTGCATCAATATTACATATACCCCGAGGAAAGAATGGCAGATTTCATATACAGTGACCCTTATCCCACAGGAGAGGATCCTACACCTTATAAACTCCTAACAAAAGATTTTATAAGCACAGTCCCTTTTGGTGACAAAGAAATGTTAAAAGTTGAACCCGAAGGGTTGACCTTTTTAGCGGAACAGGCAATGAGTGATGTGTCCTTCTTTTTACGTCCGGGACATCTCAGCAAGGTTGCTAAGATTTTAGAAGATCCTGAAGCAACAGACAATGATAAATTTGTGGCAACTGCACTTCTCAGAAACAGTGTGATAGCTGCGGATATGCAGCTTCCCACCTGTCAGGACACAGGAACTGGGACGGTGATGGGAAAAAAGGGAGAATTGGTCTTCACGGGAACAAATGATGCAGAGGCAATTTCCAAGGGTATTTTTAATACATATGCCAATCGGAATCTTCGCTACTCTCAGGTAGTTCCCATCACCATGTATGAAGAACAAAATTCCGGCTCAAATCTTCCCGCTCAAGTGGACATCTACTCCACTCCAGGAGATGAATACAAATTTTTATTCCTCGCCAAAGGTGGAGGCTCTGCCAACAAAACATTTTTATTCCAGGAAACAAAAGCACTCCTTAACCCCAATTCCCTCGAAGCCTTTATCATAGACAAAGTCAACCATCTAGGTACATCAGCATGCCCACCCTACCACATTGCAGTGGTCATTGGGGGAACTTCCGCCGAGATGACTTTGAAGACTGTCAAACTAGCCAGTGCAGGATACCTCGATCACCTCCCTACAAAGGGTGGAAAAGAAGGTTATGCATTCCGTGATTTGGAACTCGAAGAAAAGATGCTAAAAGCAGCAGGGGAATCAGGTATAGGGGCACAGTTTGGCGGTAAATACCTTGCACATGATTTTAGAATTGTAAGACTTCCCCGCCATGGTGCATCGTGCCCGGTAGGATTGGGAGTAAGCTGTAGTGCAGATCGAAATATAAAGGGAAAAATCACCAAGCATGGAATTTATTTGGAAGAACTCGAATACAATCCGGGTAAATATCTCCCCAAAGAGGAAAAACTTGCCAATACCGGTGAGGTTCTCCACCTCAACTTAAACCAACCTATGGATGAAATTCGTAAGACCCTCAGTAAATACCCCGTTAAAACTCGGGTTATGCTCACAGGAAGATTGATAGTTGCCCGTGATATAGCACATGCCAAATTGAAAGAAAGACTCGATAGAGGGGAAGCTCTTCCCGAGTATTTTAAAAATCATCCCATCTACTATGCGGGACCCGCCAAAACTCCAGCAGGTATGCCCTCGGGTTCCTTTGGACCCACCACCGCGGGAAGAATGGATAGCTATGTTCCTCTCTTCCAGGAAAAAGGATATTCATTTATTACTTTGGCCAAAGGCAATCGATCTAAGATTGTTACAGATAGTTGCAAGGCAAATGGTGGTTTTTATTTGGGATCTATTGGAGGCCCAGCAGCCCTCCTTGCAAAAGAAAACATCAAAAAAGTAGAAGTTGTGGATTATCCAGAATTGGGTATGGAAGCCATCTGGGGCATTGAAGTAGAAAACTTTCCAGCTTTTATCGTTGTAGATGACAAAGGAAATGATTTTTTCCAGATGCTAAAACACTAAACCAACCAACCTATGCCTATTTTTTAGGCATAGGCTTTTATTTTTCCGTCCTACCAATAATCTACTTTAATATTTCCATTCAGCATTCATTTTGGATTCTATGGAGATTTTCTAATGACATACGATTCAATTTTCCAACCCATTCGTTTGGGTTCTCTCACACTCCCTCATAGAATTATTATGGGTTCCATGCACCTAGGCTTGGAAGGTATGCCCGAAACCGCAGATAGAATGGTTGCATTTTATGGAAGAAGATTTGAAGGGGGTTGTTCTCTTATCACAACGGGTGGTATCTCCATCAATGATGCGGGAAAAGGAAGCAATATATTTTTTAACTTTCAAAAAGATGAGGATTGTGTAGAACTTTCCAAAGTTAACAAAGCACTTAAAAACAAAGGGATTCTCTGTGCTCAACTCTTCCATGCGGGTAGATATGCCTATCATAGAGATTTGGTAGGCCCCTCTCCTATACGGGCACCCATCAATCGTTTTGTACCACATGAACTAACCGAAGAAGAAGCTTGGAAAACCATAGAAGAATTTGGTATTGCAGCAGTTAAAGCTAGGGATTGTGGATTTGGAGCCGTTGAAGTCATGGGAAGTGAAGGGTATCTGGTAAACCAATTCCTTTCCGGTGTTACAAATCATCGTCAGGATTTTTTTGGTGGTACACCCGAGAAAAGAATGAATTTTGGAATTGAGGTTATGAAAAATATCCGCAACAAAGTTGGAAAAGATTTTCCAGTCATTTATAGAATGTCAGGGATTGATCTTATTCCCGGGAACCCCACACAAGATGAAACCACCCAATTTGCAATACGCCTCAAAGAAGAAGGAGCGGATGCTCTCAATATCGGAATTGGATGGCATGAATCACGAGTCCCCACCATCAGCATGCTTGTCCCACGCGGTGCTTGGGCAAAAGTAGCATCCCATTTCAAAAAAGCTGTGAGTGGGATTCCCATCATTGCATCCAATCGAGTCAATTCTCCAGATACAATTCTCCGAATCTTAAAAGAGGGAGAAGCAGATATAGTGAGCATGGCACGTCCTATGCTTGCCGATCCTGATTTTATACAAAAAGTTTACAACAACCAACCAAATCGTGTAAACACTTGCATAGCCTGTAACCAGGCATGTTTGGATCATACATTTAAAGAGCTTATGGTTTCTTGTTTGGTAAATCCAGAAGCAAATCGGGAGCTAGAATTTTCCAAACTTCCCGAGCCTAAAAAATCAAAGGTGGTGGTGGTTGGATCAGGTCCCGGGGGAATGGAAGCCGCAAGAACCGCATCTTTACTTGGTCACAGAGTTACACTCATTGAAAAATCCTCGGAACTGGGTGGGCAGTTGAATATGGCTGCTGCCATCCCAGGTAAATTTGAATTCAAAGAGACCATTCGCTACTACAAAAATGAGCTTCGAGCATTGGAAGTGGATATTAGGCTCAATACAAGCTGCACTCTTTCCCTGCTAGAAGAATTAAATCCTGACGCTGTGATTTTTGCAACCGGCGTAAAACCAAGAAACTTTTCACTCCCCGGAATGGAGAAAAAAAATGTAGGTACGTATGTACAATTTTTATCAGGAAAATTCCAGCCAGGCAAAGAGGTGGTTATCATTGGAGGTGGGGGGATTGGGTGTGATTCAGCCCACAAACTGATTGAAGGACATGATCCCTCTATTGAAGATTATTTCCAAAAATACAATGTTCATTCCTACACCAATACTGTAATACAAGATATCAAACCCGATAGAAAAGTTTCTATTCTTAGACGATCCGGAAAGATTGGTTCGGGATTAGGCCAAACCACAGGCTGGGCTTTACTCCAAGAGTTAAAATCTGCGGGGGTAGATTTCTATACATCACTTAGTTACAAAGAAGTTCGGGATGAGGGGCTTGTTATTGAATTAAAGTCTGGGGAAGAAAAAGTAATACCTTGTGACACAATCTTAATCTGTGCGGGGCAGGATCGAGAAAATGATTTAGCTACAGAGTACTCAGAAAAATATCCTAATAAAAAAATTGCACTGATTGGAGGAGCAAAAGATGCTTCTGGAATTGATGCCAAACGAGCAATTTTGGAAGGAAATTTAGCAGCTAGAGAAATAGGAAAACTATAAAGAATATATTCTTACAAACTAAAATTTCGCTATCTGTTTTCTTAAAAATAAGAAAACAGATAGCGTTTTTTATTGAAGTGCAATATAACATTTAACTTTTAAATTTTATTTACTCAGCTAGTTCTGAATTAATGCAAAAGACTAAATTTACTTTGATATAAAAAATATATACCATGCAACTTTAAATGAACCAAAGTTAACACGGTTCTTTTAAAGTTAGGAAGTATCTAATAATCTCAGTCTATTAGAGAATCTTTAGGTCTAGTATACAGAACATCTTCTCTGGTATCAAATTCTGGGAAAAATTCAAAGAAAAGTTTTCTGGGGAGTATTCTAAAACTCTTTGGTTTTGCTTTAAAGTATGATTCTGTGAATGGAATTGTGGGAAGCTGATGGAAGTTATATCTATCTTCAAATCCATAAAAATCAAATTTTGTAAATTTATTTGAGTGCTTGATTATATATTCTTTTACGAATACCCAATCCAATTTGAAATGAACACGGGTACCCCTAAAAGCTGGAGATCTATCCAATAAGTTGATAATTCTTGTGAGTGGACACTGTAGGGTGTGATAAGGAGTGAGATACACCATAACAAATCTAAAGCTTAAACCCATAGATTCCCAAACCACATCATCCGATTGCATTTCTTTTTCTATTTTTAGTTGTTCGAGGATCTTAATCAATTCAGGTTTAGTTTTTGCTGATGGTTTGTCTGTTTTTTCCATAACACTACCAAATTCACCAAAATATAGCCACTGGTACAAATCCTGAAGCTCATAAAAAGGGTTAGTTTGTATAAATTTCTGTATAGAAAAAATCCTCTGATCGTTTGTAATGATGGCACCGGGATCTAAAGAACTTGTGGGAATCATATCTAGTACTATATTCGGTTAAAACTCAAATCATCCTAAGCTTCAACCTGTTTTCTTTCTCGAATTTCTAAAACAATTGGAACTCCCGATAAGTTATATTCTTCCAAAAGTTTTGATTTAAGAAAGGCTCTTACATTGGGCTTGAAAAGTTCCTCATGATTTACGAAAATTATCAGCTTAAATGGAACCGAAGAAATTTGGGTCACATAAAAGATTTTTGGTCTCTTCTTTCCAAAGGAAGCTACACCACTGTTTTCAATCCAAAATCTTAGTTTTGTGCTCAATTGGTGGGTTGTCACTTTTATTTGTGTTTTTTCATACAACTTTAAACACATCTCCAATAGCTTGTGGGTTCTCTGCTTTTCAGTTGCACTGATGCTAATTGCTGGCACATCAATTGCCGAATGCAGCCGGGAGATCATTTTTTCTTGGTAGTCCACAAATGATTTTGACCCTTTATCTTGGATCAAATCCCACTTGTTGACTGCAAATAAAAGGAGCTTTCCCTTTTCCCTAATCATTGAAAATATTTTTTTATCAAACTCACCAATTCCTTTTGTTGCATCAAAGATATGTACTACTAAATCGGATGCTTCAATGGTTTTGATAGCACGAGAGTACGAATAAAATTCTATGGGGTCTTCTGATTTTTGGCTCTGCTTTCTAATTCCGGCAGTATCTACGATCTCAATTAATTTATCCTCAAATTTAATAATAGAATTTACACTATCCCTTGTTGTTCCCGCCATTTCGCTCACTGCGGACCTGAGATTCCCAGTGAGTGCATTTAAGAGACTTGACTTACCAGAATTTGGCTTTCCAACTATAGCAATTTTTATATCAGCTTTTTTAGAATTTTTTGGTGGAAAATCTTTTATAAAAAAAGATATTTTTTCACTCAATAGTTTTAAATTTCGTCTTCCCAGTGCAGAAATAGGTAACACCTCCCCTATTCCCTGCTTATAAAAAAATTCTAAATCAAAATCCTCTTCTGGATTATCTGATTTATTTACACAATGTATTATATTTTTATTTACAAATCTTTTATCAGATTGAAAAAGTGATACTAACTTAAAATCATAATCACGTATATCATGCTTATCCATTAAAAAAATGATTACATGTGATTCAAGAAGTTGCTGAAAGCTCAATTCAATAACAGAAGCTGATAGATCATCAATGTTTTCAATATCTAGGCCTGGTGTGTCACATATATAATAAAGCAACTGACCTTCTTCGTCTTCCACAGGGAATTTGATTATATCTCTAGTTACCCCGGGATGATCGTATGTAATAGCTACTTTCTTTTTTAATATAGCATTGAAAAGTGTAGACTTACCAACATTTTGCCTTCCTACAATAGAAACAATTGGTGTAATCATCGATTCCTCGATTTTAAAGCTCTTTGTATTTCAATTTTAGCTTCTCTTGTTTGTATAGTATCACGCTTATCATATAATTTCTTAGGTTTAGCCAGAGCTATTTGAACCTTTACAAATTCTTTAGGATTAAAATATGACCTTACAGCTACAACCACCAGTCCTTTTTCTTTTATCATACGTTCTAATTTCATTATCTCTTTTTTCTTTAAGAGCAGCTTTCTCTGTCTGATTTCAGGATGATTCGCATACCCCCCATTTTTATAAGGTGTTATATTAAATCCCTCTAAAAAGATTTCTCCATTCTTTATTCTTGCAAATGCATCTGTCAAATTTGCTCTTTTGTCACGTAAACTTTTTACTTCAGACCCGGTTAAGACAATACCTGCTTCTATAAACTCTAAAAGCTCAAAATCAAACTTTGCTTTTTTATTGGTTACTATTTCTTTATATTGTTTATCTTCTTCTTTCTTACTCATATAAATGTACACTCATTTCCATTCTCCAATACCTCTAAAGAGAATGATGTGTTAAAATCAATTTAGAGAGCTCACTTCCTAAAAGATTAGGCATATTAGAAAAGTTTTCACCTGTAATTTGGATTGAATCATGGAAAATCTCTTCAGCTAGATACCTATTTCCCAAGCCAACTCCCAATATAATATATGATTTATTTACACTCTTTATTACATATTCTTTTAATTTTCTATTTTCAAAAGAAGTCAATTCTGCATCCACACTGGCTTTACCTCTCTGTCCCCTAAAATCAGAGAGCATTACAACTATTCTCGTACTAGAATCAGGAGAAAAATATTTTTCCAGATTTTCTAATAAGAGATACTCGTGAACACTATCTCCCTGCCAATCAGAAGTCAGTGAATTGAAGATTTCTTCTTCTTTGTGTGAATTATAATCTTCTTCAAAAGTTTTAAGATTTATCAAGTCAATGTGGTCTTTTTTATTGAGTCGATCCGAATAAGTATAGATAGAAAAGTCAATTTCATGGTCATTTAAAATAATTGAGGATGTGATTAAGGCACTTAATACTACAACTGAATACTCAAAATTGAATATTCTTCTAGACTTTGAAACCAAAAAAACTACTTCTACCCCTTTAAGCTTTTCCGTTTTTTTATCTATTATAGTTCTATCAAAAACTTTAGTATCACCTTTTCCATTTTTAAATGAAATATACTTTCTGGCGTCAATTCTTCTTCCAGTGTGCTCATATACCCTTGTTATATCTATTTCAGGGTCAAATAACTTTTCTAAATTCATTTCTACATTTTCTAACTCTTTACCAAAAATTTCCATATATTCTTTTCTGGTAACTGTCATACTGTACGACCAAAGAATTTTTCTTTTAGCTAAGAATTGTTTATATAAATCTTCTGTTCTATAACCCCAGGCACCCCCTCCTCCTGCTGGTTCGCCCTGCCCCATATTTCCTCTAGTATCTTTTCCATACCAAGCATCGGCACCCTCTTTTGTATTACCACCAGTTTCTGGTGTATTAATTTCAATTCCTTTTTTTAAAGGGTTTCCTGATGCTTGGATTTTTGCTTTTCCGGTGATGGGATCTCTTTTGTGTAATTCAGGATCCCACCAAATCTTTTTTTCAATATCAGATACTAGGGTAAGAGTTTTTTTTTTCTCCTCTAATTTTTCCAAAAAATCATCTTCAAGTTTAAAGTTAGATAATCCATTTTCTAAATATTTAAGGATATCAATTCTCTCTCTAGAATCATAGATTTGGTTTATATAAGAAATCTTTCCTCCAATTATAATTATATCTTTAACATTTTTATCAATATGCTTAGATATATATGTAGCCCAATTTACTAAATTAGTAGTACCGAAAATATAAGGATTTAAATTGGCTGAACCAATCACGCGCCTTTGAGAAAGCCCCCTTATTCTTGTATGAAATTGGGTCATAAATTGAGTCAATGGAGATTTGGGTAAATAAAACTCTACAATCTCTTGAAGTGACACTTCTTCAATAAATTTTGGATAAAGAATTGATGTAAAACGATTTCTAAATGCTCTGGAAATTGTTGATGCAGATTTTGAATTTCTAAATTGCTTAAAAGAATAAACAACGGAAGATTCTCCAAGTGTAAGTGGGGATGTATTTCCACTTTCTGGGGGTAATAAAATAGATCTTGCATCGTCGGTAAGCATATTTAATTTTTCTATCAATTCTGCACCGGCTGCTTCTAATGATGTTATACAAATAATTTTATTTTCTTTAATCCCCCTACTCAGTGGTCCATCTAACCAAACAATCTGATTTTCAATTGGCTTTAGGGCTCCTAAAATGTCAGAAGTATGAATTCCCTTGCATAGATTTACATATTCAATATCATTCCCTGTAATTTGAGTAGCTAGATCTAATAAAAATAAGGAATCATCTTCATTTGAATATTCTATTAGAATATTTTCATTCATTTGAATACAGGTAATTATTTTTTCTAAAAAATCCAATACTTCTGAGGTGAGCGGTCTGCTACTCAATATCTTTTTTACTTTCTCAGGATCTTTTAAAATAATTTTTTTATCATTGCAGTACAAATATGAGGAATCAACAAAAAGTTTAATTTCTGATATTTTGTTAATATCCTTACTTAAAAATTCTGAGCGAATCAATTCTTCCTGTTCTTTCTTATCTTCTGAATTTCTAAAGCAATCCGAATAGAGTGCCATTACTTCTCTTAATAGAATTGATTTGTCATTGACATTGAACTCAGAAAATCTTGAGCAAAGTTTTTTAAGTGTTCTCAAATTAAAGTGATACTTTTCTAAATCACCTTTCCCGAGAGTACCTGTTAAAATCCTTTTTTCTGTCTCTAGTGTTATACGTATTGCACTCTTGATTAAAGATTCCGTAAGTGTAGGATATAAATTTTTTAATATATAATAAAGTTCTTCTGGTGGGTAGGGATCTACATAAACAACTGCAAAATTTTTAGTTATTTCAAAAGGCAATGATTTCCTACCTTCAAATCCCTCCGCAGGATTTTGAGTGGCTATGAAAGAGAAACCATTATTTTTTAAGATTTTTTCTCCTCCGCCCTCTAATAAATCAATATAAGAGGATTCATACAAAGTAGAAAATCTCTTGATCACACTTGTGGAAGCCAAATTCATCTCATCTGCCACAAAGGGAATCCCTTCCTGTAATGCATTTATTATGGGTCCATTTACCCATTCAAATGCATTGCCACTCATGAGTAGTCTATAGGATCCAATTAAATCTTCTGGAAGGGTGTCTTCATTGAAACTAAACCGAATGGTGGGTAAATTTCGTAAGGAATTGATATAATAAATAAGAGCATTTTTCCCCACCCCAGCATCCCCAACCAAAAGCACGGGACTACCTTCCATAAGTGGGTATAAAATATTTCGTAGGTTTGCTATGGTAGTTTCTGTTTCAACAAGATTAGAGGTAAATACAGGCTCACTGAATTTCTTATTACTTTTCGGAACTTTGAGCCCCGCAATTTCAACTGTTTCCATAAGATTAGATTTTTATATTTAGAATCATGGGCAATCTTTTTTAATTCATCTGTTTTCCATTGGCAAAGGTATTTTCCCGGAAAGAAAAGTGAATAGCATTTCCATACGCAATACAAATCATTGATTTTATGTATTCTAAAATAATCTATTCTAGCATAGTGCTAACATTGCTTTTTTGTGGCTTGGATGAAAGATATCCACCCAAAGGTAGCTTTTGTGATATTATGGAAAATCCCGCTCCCTGTTTAGATATAGGCTTTAAGGAAAAATTTATTACAATTAACAAAGAAACACTACCCTTATCTCTACTAACAAGAGTTCACTATGAATTTATATACAAAGAAAGAAAATTTGAACTGGGAGTTTTGGGAGAACACAGAATTTATATCAAAGAACTGGGTGTGGAAAATGCCAAAGAAAAAGTTTTCCATCGAAGAAAGAAATAAGGGTTAGGTGACCCAGTGTTTTAGCTCATCAGTTCCTAAAGCGTCGAATGTTTTTTTGCATTTATTGCATGTATACTCAACTTTTATAGGCTTGGCTGATATTCCCATGGAAATTAGGAATATCGACCAATTGCTATACTCAGGAACCTCAGAGACATCGTGGGACAATCGATTGTTCCCACAATTGCATATTTTCATTAAAATGCTTTTGTTACACTTGCTCTAGTAAAGATATCTGCTGCACTAAATGCGATCAATAGCATAAGAAAGAAAAATCCCGAACCAAAGATAACTCTGTTCATAAGATTGTCATACTTCAAGTGCATAAAGAAAGCTAATACAAAACTGGCTTTTATTGTTGCAACCAGCATGGCAATAACAGTATTCATGGATCCAAAATCTACCTGTGCAACTGCTACAGTAATTACTGTGCCTAAAAGTAGAATCAAGAGAACTCCTACATAAACTGATATAGGAATAATATGGTGCTCTCCACTTTCATGGTTATGCCCTTCATCATGATGAGCCTCTACTTTCATTGCTGAGCCAGGATTTTCAAAACCATCAATTACTTTTTGAGCTTGCTCTAGAGCAGGTAGAATTGGTCCACCATTTCCAGAATCTTTTTTATCTTTGATGAAATTCTTTAGTATACCTTGCTGGGCTACCAATGAATACGTATTTCCAATAAATGCTCCTAGTGCTGTTCCAATGACTACTGGGGGTCCCAAACCAAATCCAAAAAAGGGAACAAAAATACAAGCACATGCAATTCCATACAAACCATATTGAATAACTAAATCCATTGTCTTACCTCATCCTACCAAATATAAAAGTGGAAATAAATAAATCCAAATTAAATCCACAATGTGCCAAAATAATCCTACACCTTCTACAGGAGTATAGTATTCTGCACCAAATTGTCCACGTGCTGTTTTGATTGTCACCCATAAAATAAGACATGCACCAATCACTACGTGAAAACCATGTAAACCGGTCATAACAAAATAAAATCCAAAGTAAAGAGGAGCAATCTTTTTCATGTGGTTGATATCTGATATCGCAGGAGTTAGATTTTCAATGGGCATTGCATTTATGAAATCTGCCACTTTTTGCTGGAACTCTGGGTTATTGAAATACTTGCCTGGCACCAGACCTAGATGTATTTTGTGTGAATATTCAAAGTACTTTATAACCATGAAGGTGAGAGCACAAACTATGGTTAAGAGAAGAGCAATGACAGCTTGCTTTGGTTTATTTTTTTGATTAAAATAAATTCCTAACGCCATTGTAAAAGAACTGGTGATCAACACAACTGTATTGATTGAACCCATTTTTACATCTAAGTACGAACTTCCCACATGAAAAATAGGAGCATAAATGGATTTATAAATAAGGTAGGCTACAAATAGCCCACCAAACATTAGAATTTCTGTTACCATAAACAGCCAAACCCCTTGTTTGGCTGAGTCATACTGGTGATTTAAATTTTTAAAATGATGGGCATGGTGAAAATGCCCATCCTCTGTTTTAGCGATACTCATAAGGACCTGCTGTTACAGTTGGAGTGATTGGAAAATTGTCGTGTGGAGGTGGTGATGGAGCTTGCCATTCTAAGGTTTTACTACCCCAAGGATTAGCACTTGCTTTTTGTCCAGCAACTAAACCATGAATGATAGCTGCTAATGCTACTAAGAATCCAAAACCTATTAACCATGATCCAACAGTTGAAATTTGGTTTAATGGCTCATATGCTGGGTGGTATTCAAAATATCTTCTGGGCATTCCCATTGCTCCCAATATAAATTGGGGAAAGAATGTTACATTAAAACCAGTAAATATGAAAACCCAAGAAATTCTACCCAGTGTATCATTTGTCATTTTACCAAAAAACTTTGGGAACCAGAAGAAGATTCCACCAGTGAAAGCCATCAATGTCCCACCCACCATAACATAATGGAAGTGAGCCACTACAAAGTAGGTATCATGAAAATGCACGTCCATACCAGTAGCTGCCAACCAAACCCCTGTCAATCCACCAATGGTGAATAGAAACAAAAATCCAATTGCATACAGCATGGGAGCATCCAAACGAACACTTCCTTTGTACATGGTTGAAATCCAATTGAAAAGTTTAATAGCTGTAGGAACCCCCACTAGCATTGTTATAACAGAAAACAAAATACCAGCAAATTCAGACTGACCACTTACAAACATATGATGTCCCCATACAAGGAAACTCACAGCTGCAATAGCCAAACTCGAATATGCAATGGCGGTGTATCCAAAAATAGTTTTTCTGGAAAATGTAGATATCAATTCACTCACGATCCCCATAGCTGGTAGAACCATGATATAAACTGCAGGGTGAGAATAAAACCAGAAGAAATGCTGAAAAAGTACTGGATCACCACCAAGATTTGGATCAAAAATACCTACACCCAATGCTCTTTCGGCACCTAGAAGCATGAGAGTAATCCCGAGTACGGGAGTTGCTAAAATCTGGATGATTGAGGTTGCGTAAATTGCCCAAACAAACAATGGAATCTTATTCATGGTTTGGCCTGGGGCTCTTAATTTATGAGTAGTTACAATGAAATTTAGCCCAGTTAAAATAGATGCCATACCCATTGTGAAAGCTCCTAAAACAGCCATTATCACACTTGTTGAAGTTTTAATGCTATAGGGTGTATAGAAAGTCCATCCAGTGTCTATTTTTCCTAAAAAGAGAGTAGATCCTGCAATGGCTGCTCCAAGTAGGTAAATGTAATAGCTCGCTAGATTTAGTCTTGGAAATGCTACATCTTTTGCACCCAGCATGACTGGCAAAAGAAAATTTCCAAAAACTGCAGGGATACCTGGGACAATCACCATAAATACCATGATAATTCCATGATAAGACATGAATTGGTTGTAAACTTCCGGAGTAATATAACTCCAAAATTTGTTTTCCCCTGAGTTAAATAACGCACCTCTCAATAAAAGTGCAAAGATACCCCCAACCAAAAAGAAGGTAAGAATAGAGACTAGATACATAACTGCTATTCTTTTATGGTCAACAGTAGTAAGCCATGACCAGATCCCTTTTTCGTGGTTCAGATAGTTGTCTTCCGTAGATGTTGCTGTTGTTGTTGAATGTGTTGCGTGTGCCATCTTCCCCTCCCTATTTTACAGTCTTCATATATTCAATTAGTTGCTCTATTTCTTCATCGGACAATTGGCCTGCATATGGTGGCATAGCCGCAGGATATCCTTTGACGATTTTAGCTGCTGGATTGAGAATAGATTCTCTCAAATAATTATCATCTGCGGTTACAGATGCCCCAGCTTCAAACTCTCTCTTTGCTCCATAGATCCCTTTCCAGGTTGGACCTACTACTCTGGAACCATCTAAAGAGTGACATGATCTGCATTTGTTTTCATACAATTCTACACCTTTTTGAGCTGCTTCGCTCATCCCACCATCATTTGAAGCTGCGGAGGGTTTGTTAGAATCTAACCATGCAGCATACTCAGTTTCTGGAACAACCCGTATGGTTGCAGGCATTTGAGAATGTTGTAATCCACAATATTCTGTACAAAAAACTTGGAACTCACCCAATTTATCTGCTTTGAACCAAAATGCTGTGTATCTTCCGGGAATCACATCTTGCTTGTTTCTAAAACCTGGAACATAAAAACTATGAATTACATCATTGGATGTCATAACTAGTTTTACTGGTTTATTGTAAGGAACAACCATGACTTGTTTTTCGATATTTCCAATTTTATTTTCTTTGGTCACACCATCTTTGGTATATTGTTTTATACCATTTTTGTATTTGAAGTTCCATGCCCACTGAACACCCACAACATGGATTTCTTCTCCAGCAACTGGCATTGCCCTCAATTCATTGAATATAACTTTACCCCAATAAAAGATGACCATCATGATCACAAATGGAATAAAGCTCCATGTAAATTCTGCCATAGTGTTGTGTGTTATGTAGGCAGTTTTGTCAGTAGCTGTTTTTCTTTTGTACTGAATAATAAATGCTGTCATGCCTCCTATCAAGATGATACTGGAAATCAAACTAGAAATAAGCAAAAAGGCATAAAACCCATCTACTTTTCCTGCAATTTCAGTACCCTGAATAGGCATAAAAGCATTAGCTGAAAATGTGCTAAGCCATGTATTCATTTATACTCCTCCCGTGGGGTAATTTGTTATGTTGTTATTTTTATTTTTGCGCCAAAATGTAAACAGATAGCCTGCTATGAAGAAAACCGTAAAACCACCACCAATTCTCATCATATTATAGGCATATATAGTGTATTTGTTTTTGTTGGGATCAAATTGAAAACAAAAAAGGACTACTTGATCCATAATAGTTCCAATTTTTCCACCTGTAGCCTCTACCAAAGAAAGTTTCAAATCACGTTCTTCAAAACTAATTCCATTAAATACCCTGGAAATCTTCCCATCTGGAGTAAGGATGTACGCAACAGCGGGGTGAACCCATTGTTGACTGATGGGATTGTATTTATATGGAAAACCAGAAGAATCAGCTAAAAGCTTGATATTTTCTTTAGTTCCAGTTAAAAAATGCATTCCAGAGGAAAGCCTAAAGTTTCCTGAAGATGTGTAGTCTTTTTGGTATGCATCCCTCTTCTTAGATGCTAAATCATTTGATTCAGCCGGGTCAATACTAACTGCAATAAACTCATACTTTTCACCTAAATTCCAATCCAATTCCTTAAAAACCTTTACAATTCCATTCAGATGATAACTACAGAGTGTAGGACACCGGTAATATACCATGGAAAGAACTACAGGTTTTCCAAGGGAAAAAAGACTTCCAAGTGAAATTTGTTTTCCTGTTTCATCAAAAAAAGTGAGATCAAGAGGAACGGTAGATCCCAATTTATTCACTACTTCCATACCATCTAACTCAGTTGGTTTGGTATTTTTTAATTTTAAGTGGGAAGGATCATATGCAAAAATATAAGATATGCCTAGGGATATAAAAATAATAAATGATTTTAGACCCCAACCTTTCATATATTAGAGCTTTACTTCTCCATTTACAGCAGGTTTGTTGATTTTCTTGTCATCCACACCTTCATGAACGAAGGATAGAAACGCGAAAAATATTAAGTTGAAAGCAAGAACAACAATAAACGTTGCCATGCCTGGTTTGTTGTAATCTTCTGTCATATTCATCTCTCCATAACCTTTTCGAAAGAAAACTGAGTTTAGTCAATACGAATTGAGAATTTGAATAACTTTTTTTATGATTTTTGTATTTCCAAAGTTTTTCAAAATTTGTCTTTAGTTTAAGGGGAAAATCAAGACTGCATCACTAGCTTTTACCTCAAGAAAATTGATAATTATATTTTCAATTTATATTAAATGAATCAAATGTTTAATCTCATGGGAAGAATTTAAAAAAACATTATTTTCTAATTTTTTATATTTCACTTCATTATTTATTAATGTACATACTAATATAATAAAAAAGTTGATTTAATTTTTGTATCTATTTAAGCGAATTCGGCAAGGTATCTAAAGACTAAATTTTATTTAGTTACAATTATTTTTTTATCTCAAATTTCTCTGTTACTATTTTCTTCTCTTTATAAAAAAAAATTTTTCTTGATTTCAAGTGTAAAATTTCTTATTTTTTTGTAGACTAATTCTATAACTAGTTTCCTATCTACTGTTGTCGTATAGATACTGTTTTAAAGGATTTTATTATGGATAAAAAGAAGTGGGGCATTGCTGCCGCATTTGTTATTATAATCGTCTCTGTGGTGCATTTTACCACATTGCCTCCCTCTCCTCCTGGTGTTCCTCCTGTCCCTTCCGAGATCCCTATTCCTAAGGTGCCTCCACTGACGGAGTATGATCTCCCCACAGGAAATGTTCCAGTACCCAAAGAATCATATTCTGCAACCTATAGAAGTGTATCCATAGATGATTTGGTTGAGAAAAACTTGGCAACTGGTATCTATGAGGGCACCCCTTATTGGAAAAATAGAGCAGAGTGGTTTGATAAGAATTTCTATGCAACTCTTGCTGCCAGAAAGGTCTGGAAAGATGGAACTTCTCCTGATACACACAAACGTGGAGGACCTGTGACATGGGACTACGAACCCATTCCACAATATGAGCCCCCTCCGTGTGACAAACCCCAGCCGACCGGGTATGATGCCGAGGGATGCAGATATGTTTTGAGTCTTTTTAAAGATGTAGAAGCAAAAGATCCCGAAAAAGCAAAAAGATTGAGAGAGCAGGCAAGAAGAGGAAGAGATGTCTGGTTCAAAGGAACTTTTGGCAACCAAGACGAAAATTATCTTCACCAATCGAGAGTAGTCGGCAAAGAAAACATGAACTATCTTTGGCTGGACACACGCACAAGAAAACATCGTTTCTCTAAGTGGGGCTTAATCAATGACCCGGATTGTGTGGAAGGAGATGCATCCACAAATTGGTATGACAAGTGCCAAGATCCACACTCTTCTGGAGTTTTAGGATACAGAAAATACTATGCGGATCCAATTAAAGATTCTGAAGGTAAACTTGTTTATGATCCAAGAACTGCTCCCTACTCCGAAACAGAAGTCAAAGAGAACAAACGATATGTGGTAGGACATCCATGCGTACAATGCCATGTTGGATTTGATCCTACAAATCCTCCTGAAAATCCAAATGAACCCAGATGGGAAAACCTATCCGGTACAATCGGTAACCAACACACCCGCCAACCCCTTGCTTTCTTTCATGGGGTTCCCTCAAACCATTTAGCCAACCAGGTTGTATTGGGAGGAAGGCATGGAACAATTGATACTTCTCTTGTAGCTTCGGATTGGCAACACAATCCGGGAACACAAAATAATATTATGGATTTTCATAACAAGCGTATCTTTGAGCATGAAATGAAAAATCCAGTCACTGGAGAAACCAAGAAAGCAAAAACAAGACATGTCTTAAAAGGTGGCGAGGATTCCGTTGGGGACCACCTAGCATTGATAAGAGTGTATGTCAATATAGGAATGTGCACAGAAGAATGTTGGGTTCCATACTTTCCATATCCAGGGCAATCCATTGGAAGGGGTACTACACAATCCCCATTTAAAATTATGCAATGTGCCAACAAATGTGATGCATGGAATTATGCAGATGCAAAAATGGATGATTTAGCTGCATTCTTAATTACTGGAGGCCCAACATATTTACTTGCATCTAAAGAAAAAAGTGATTCAGGAGAAATGTTCGTTGATAAAACTGTAGTACCTAAGGGTAGAGAAATTTTTGCGAAAGAATGTGCAAGTTGCCATAGCTCCAAGGTAGCTCCAGAAAATGTAAGGGCTGATAAAAATGCCTTAGCAAAGTTTTATGAGGGTCATGTCTTTGGAAAAGAGGATTATTGGAATTTGGAATTTGAAGATTCGAAAAAGAATGATCCTGAATTTATAGGCAAGTACTTCGTAAAAGATGGAGCAAAGATTCGTCCGAAACAATTTACCGAAAAAGGTGTTTTTGGACAGGATTGGCTAGGGAATGATGAGAGAACTCCGTTTAATATTGTAGGAACAAATTACTGTCGTGCATTACATGACAACCATAGTGTAGGTCATATTTGGGAAGAATTTGGTTCTATTACTTACCAAAATTGGGCTTCTCCCGGAAGTGTAAAAAGGGTTTTGAATAGACTTTTTCCATTGATTGGAGGATTGGCTATAGGAGAACGTAAGGTAGAGGGAGGTTCTGGGTATTACAGAAATATTTCTTTGCTATCGGTATGGGCAACAGCCCCTTTTCTTCATAACAATGCAATTGGTGAAATTACGTTTTTACCTGATGGGTCTCCTGACTATACAATCAAAGGACGAATCAAACAATTTGAGGCTGCCTATTATGAGTTGATGACCTCAGACAACCCTGGAGTTACTCCTCACAGAGAACCAAAGATCACTGGATTTACAGAGGATGTGAAAGTTACAGCAAGAGAGGATGGCCAGGGATTTCCTAAGGTAACTTTAAAAGCCGGAACACCAGTTGCCCATGTGGGTTCATTAGATCCCCACCATCCAATCTTTATGAAATGTGATGATCTCATTGAAAACAAAGGACATCAATTTGGGGTAAATCTTACCAAAGAAGAGAAATATGCTCTCAGAGAATTTTTAAAGATTTTATAATGATTTTTAAAAATAAAGAGAATCTACAAAGAGGGGGAGGATTTTTTATCCTCCTTTTTCTCTTATTGTGGTTTTTAAACTTTAATTCAACCCCTCCCATATCTGAGCTTGCTAAAAATATACCAACAAAAACTTTATTTTCTGCTAGCATTATCCCTGATACAGATCTACCTCCCGAAGGAACAAGATCTCTCTTTGATCACATAATAGCACAAAATGGTGTATTACCATATCCCTATGAGAAACTAGTTGAACTTATTTATACTCTTAGTCCAGATAACAAACCTATTGATGTTTTGATTCCAAATGGAAGATCTTTATTAAAAGGGCAGGCAGACAACGCCCATCCAAGAATTGTAACAGCAGCTGACAGTGATTCAAAAGGAAGTGAAACATCGATAGGTCTAGCAATGCGTGGACGATTGTTTTTAGGTTTTGTAGAAAAAGCATCAGAAATAGAAGTACTTAGCTATAACGAAGCAGCTGGAAGATTTGAGTTTCAATTGGTACAAAATTATTGTGAAGGTTGTACTCCAAAAATTGTTTATGCAAGAAGAGCAATATGTACTACATGTCACCAGGGAGCCACACCTATTTTTTCTCAACGACCCTGGAATGAAACAAATGGCCAACCTGAGACCTCTAATGCAATCCTTTCAGCTAGAAAAAATTCTGATTCGTATCACAATGTTCCAATTTTTAACCCACTATCAAGTCCTGAAAGATATGACCAATTGACAGATGTGGGGAACTTTTTTGTAGCTACCCAAAAAATTTGGCTGGATGGTTGTGGTGAGAATGGCTTTGGATGCAGAAGGGAAATGTTAGCCTTAGCATTTGAGTATATGAACAATGCTGGTAGTTTTAATCTCAATGGACCGGCAGCTGAAAAGTTAAGAAAACTCCAGGAAATTTCCTTTCCTAAAGAAAATATCCATTCCCTAGATGGCAGAACTAGTTTGGCACCGATTAGTCTAAGTGGTTCATTTTCAGGAATTCCCATCCCGGAAAGTGATCTTTTGAATCGAGATCCATTGGGGGAAAAATTAGGATTCAAGGGATGGATTCGATCTCTTTTTACAAGAGAAATTCAATTTGGAGAGGGGGCAAAAGACAATGAAGATCTAAGTGAGTTTGAAAAGCTTCCCCCACTGAGAAAAGAACTTGACCCTCTTAGCATAAGACATCCAAAAAAGGTGATAACATGGAACGATATTGATGGTGTATTTGGAATTGCTAGTTTCTTTACCGATGACGATTTTTCTAAAATTTATAGGTATTATTCGTACGACATTAATAAAATCACAACAAAAATAAGATCATTACCAGATTCTTTTTTTTCTCCAAAACCTTTCTCTCGGATAGATGTAATAAAATTTCTTACAAATACTAATTTAGATTACTCCTATATAGATATTTCTGAAATGAGTCCTCCTATTGCTTCAGGAGTTCCCCCTTTAGAAATAAAAGAATTTCCAGAATTGAAACTTTATTCTGAAAACTGCTTTGCATGCCACAGGGGAAATCCTGCAAAAAGATTAAATTTTATGGCAGGTAACACAGAAAAAGAAGTATTGGACAATATAAAAGCAAAATCTGAAATTAGGGATAGTTTAGATTGGGAAAGGTATGAAAATACTGAAAAAGCAAATAAACTAATGCCTCCTAGAGACTCCAAGCAATATGAAATTTTACTTTCAAAAGGAAATGAAAGCAAGGTAGTTTTAAAAAAGATGAGAGATGTAGTACCAGGATTATTTGAATTTTAATTAAATATAAGGATTTTTAAATGACTTACAACCATAAATATAATAATTTAATTTTATATATGATATTTTTTTTTATAGCTTTATTCTCAATAGATGCAAAGCCAATTTTTGCAAGGTACTACAAACAATCCTATGGGTATATGCCATCATGTAGTTCCTGCCATAAAGATGGAGGGGGTTCTGTTCTAAATGCTTATGGTGAGGCTTTTAAAAAAGCTGGAAATTCTCCCGATTCTTTTGCAAAAATATCATCTTTAGATTTAGATAACGATGGCTTTTCAAATGAGGCAGAATCAAAAGCAAAAGCTAATCCCGGCGATAAAAATTCCACACCAACTAACCCGGGAAGTTGGCTAGATCCAAATAGTTTAGTTCCCAAGGACATACAAAATATGTTTCCCTCCATTAGAACTTGGTTATTAAAAGATGCAATTTTAACCACCAATGATATTGAAGAATCTAAAAAAATGGGTGCTACGTTGGTGCTAACAGATGAGAACACAATATATATACCCGCAGAAAATAACTTACCCGTAGGAACTGCTATCATTTTTCCAGTGTTGTACGAAACTAAAACTTTTTATTTGATGATGTCTACTGATAAGTCACTTACTATCAAAGAAGTTAAGGTATTGGATTCTAAAAATTTAGCTCAAGCTAAAAAAGAAGAACTGTACCAGGGATTCTCAGGAAAAAAACCTAAAGACATACTTATTCCCGCACAAAAATCACTTGAAAGTACAATAGCTCAAGCGGTTAAAAATGCTGGAATTTTATTGTATGTCAGATTAAAAGGTGCATGAGATGAAATTTTCACCAATGAAATTGGCTCTTTTATTATTTCTTTTTATCTGTATTACAAATGTTTTCTCTCAAGGAGATTTAGAAGATTTTAAATTTGGAGAAACACCAATTCAGGAATCAGAACTAATTCACACTCCACCTCCTAAACCTGAATGGTTACAAATTGGAGCACCCATTGCCCTTCTAAGTTTCTTTTTCTTACTAGTATTCACTGTATTTAAAATGATCCCCTACAAAGAAACAAAACTTCAATTTAATTTACACGATCTTCCCGTTGCCGCACAGAGGGGAATAGGCATGGCAGTCATACTTTTTGGGATTTCCTTTGGTTTTGGAGGATTTGAAGTATACTACCAAATAAACTTACATGGTAGTGCAGAAAATTACTTCGGAGAAATGGGACTGGGAAAGCTAATTGCTATCACACATGCACACCTAGTTGGCTTTACAACTAGCTTTTTTTTAATAGGAATACCATTTTCACTTCATTTTAATAGACTGAGAATTTATCAATATATCTTTCCATTGGGGCTAGCTGCATCCCTAACCGATGTTGCTTCCTGGTGGGGTATGAAATTTATTTCTCCTAATTTTGAGTACATAACATGGTGGTGTGGGGCTGTGTTTGGTATAAGTTATACCTGGATGCTCATAGGATTGGTAAGAATTATTTTCTTTCCATCTATCCATTGGTTTCCAGACTTTATAAATGACGAGTCCCTTAAGAAAACACTCAAAAAAGACAAGTAAACTTATAATAAATTTTACTATATTCTAAAATTTAGATTTGCTTCCGGATGATTTAAAAAAGTGGATAAAATAAATGATCCAGCTAAGATACCTGGGTATGTTGATCTTTCTCTACTCATTCTCTGGATGATCTGGTAGATCTTATGTTCGATAAATAGTTTTTTCTTAATTACTTGGGAGGAAATTATAGGATTATCCCGGTATTCACACAATCCAATCCAAATTAAATCTTGTGGATCATTGTGATAGGTTAGAATCTCTGAGAGACTACTGTCTAAGTAGCATATAAGTGGAATTGTCATACTAGTATAGGTATAAAAAATGATCTAAAATTCGAAAAAAAAAATATTTAATCTTTTTTTTCGAATTTTAAAGGGTTAAATAAAAATCCAACAAGATACCAAAAAACTAAGACAACCTCATCATCCTGGAAGTAGCATTGAAACAAACCCGCAAAAAAGAAACCGACCAAACCGTAATATAAAGCTGTATCTTCTGAATTTATAGATTTTTCTAAAATTTTTACTATGATAAAATAAAGTATTCCCAAATAGAAAATAACATTCAGTATTCCAGAAATTGCAGCAATATGAAAATAATCATTGTGGGAGTGCCCTCTTTGGGTAACTTCATAAAAGTAGAGAAGTTTTTGATTTTTTTCACTTCTTTCCTTTCTAGAGCTATTAATCATAGAAGAATATCTTCCCGGACCCACCCCTATCAAAGGAGATTTTTCAATTAGATTGAAGGTAGAATCCCAGATAAAAGTTCTACCACTATCTGTATGCTTTTCAGAACCCAGGAGGGGAAGGATTGTTTTTCGCAGGGCTGACGAAAAAGATAAGGAAACCACCACTACACTTAAAATAAATATTAGAACTACAGAATATTTTAGAATTTTTTTTAAGCTTATTTCTTTTTTAATAAAAATTACTATTATAATTCCAAAAAAAATACCTACACCAGATCCAAAAATAGATGACCGAGCATTGTTTAGTAATACAACCATAAAAAAACAAGATAACAGTAAAAACTCCAGAATTTTTAATAAGAAGGATTTTTTCTCAAAAATACTCTCCCAAAATTTAAAGAGAAGAAAAGGTGTAAAAAACATCAATAAACCACCAAAAGTTAGATGGGTATTCATCAATCCTATTGGTAAATATATATTTACTCCACCAATCTCTCCATAGTGATGCTGAAATTTCCAAGTACTTACAGTACGAAAAAGGCTATTAAATAAATAAGTAAATCTATAGATGCTAAAGATAGATAACAACCCTGTAGTACCTAAAATAATTAGTAGTACAATAAATGCTCTTTTTGCTTTCCCCATCTCTTCCTGAGTAAGAGTTGCAGTAAGAAAAAAGGATAAGAATAAAAGTAAATCTTTAAATTCACTCTGTTTGATTTGGAGAAGAGTGTTTATGTCTAAAGCCACCCCCCAATAATTCCAAACAATAGATATAAAATACACGCCAAAAAATAGAAAGGTAGTCACTACTAATGGACTAAATTGTACCCTTTTCCTTCTTTCAGAATCAAAAAGGAAAAATATAAATGTCAATCCCAAGAACAGTTGGCTGATGGAAACTGAGATTGCCGTTGTAATAATTCCAATTTGTAAAAGAACTAAAAAAATTTTTTGGTTGTTTCTACCTTTAGATATGTTATTAAATGACATCATGAGAGTTATTTATTTTACCGACACATTTCTTCCAAAAATTGATGGAATTACAATATCAATTAAAAATTTTTCTGAAAGATTATCCCAAAGAGGATATGAATTTCTTATTCTCTGCCCTGAATATGGAGAGGGAGATTTCTCTGAAATCAATCCAAAAATCAAAATAGAAAGATTTACTAGTGGATACTTACCAACCTATCCCGATATCAAAGTGGTTTTACCTAATCCTCTGAAAATTTCCAAATTGATTGAAGAATTCAAACCAGATCTCTGTCATATTCACACTGCTGGGCTTTTAGGACAATACGGAATTAATGCCTCTGAAAAATATGCAGTTCCTGTTGCAGGCACTTACCACACTCTTATGTCGGAGCAAGATACATATGTATCACTTTATAGAATCTTAAAAATAGATAAGCTCTTCATGAAGATCAATAAATTTGATAAAACTTTAACTCTAAAAAATCTATTAAAATTTCAGAAATTTGAAAACTTCAATATCCAAAAAAAAATCATTCTTAAGCTTTGTAACAATTTGTATGAAAGATGTGATCTAATCATATCTCCTTCCCATCTCCTAAAAAATCAATTGATAGAGTTTGGAATTTTACGACCAATCACAGTTGTCTCCAATGGAATGGATCTCTCAAGATTTACAGGAAATGTTCGGGAAGCTCCTGAAAACCCAAAGATCCTGCATGTAGGAAGAATCTCTTACGAAAAGAATTGTGATGTTGTCATAAATGCTTTTAAACAAATCAAAGAAACTTTTCCCGGAGCAACACTTACTATCATAGGAGAAGGACCCGCACTCCCCTCGCTGAAATCCCAAGCGGAATCACTTAATCTAAAAGATTCCATAGATTTCAAAGGATTTGTAAACAACTCGGAGTTACACACAGTTTATCCGCAATACGATCTCTTCTTAACAGCTTCCACAATGGAAACACAAGGACTGGTCATACTAGAGGCTATCGCCTGTGGTTTACCAGCTGTTGGAGTCAAGTCATATGCTATCCCCGAGCTCATCCAGGAAGGTAAAAATGGATACAATGCTGAGCCATTCCAATTTAAAGAATTAGCCGAGCTTTCTATAAAAGTTTTAAAAGATAAAGATTTGTATCGGAAGTTTTCAGAGAATTCTCTTGCGATATCACAAGATCATGAGTTGGGCAAGTGTGTGGATAAAATGGATGAAGTCTACCAAGCAATGAAAGCTTATAAAAATAAACCAAAGAAAAATACATTGATGAACTTTTTTCTCTCTTAGGGTAGGGATGTAAAAAGAGAACTATCTCTATAGTTCTCTTTGTACTTTTGGTAGTTACTTGCTGTTCGTTCAATGATCATCTTTTCTTTTTCGTTGATGTCTCGTAAAATTTTGGCTGGGGATCCCATCACCAAAACACCAGGGGGTATTTTTTTACCGGGTGTAACCAACGATCCTGCAGCAACGAAAGAGTATTCTCCTAATTCCACTCCATCCATTACAGTAGATGATATTCCAACAAACGAGTAATCATGGAGTGTACACCCATGCAAGGTTACCCTATGACCAATGGAAACATTGTTTCCTATTGTGACAGGAAACTCATCTCTGGCAACATGGATTAGGGTCATATCTTGTATGTTGCAATGATCTCCAATTCGAATAAAATTTACATCCCCACGCACCAAACATTGGAACCAAATAGAAGTATGGGCTCCTATTTTTACATCTCCTATAATCTCTGCACTAGGTGCAATGAATGCGGTAGAATGAATTTCAGGATCAATATCTTTAAATCTATACAACATTTACGTATCCATTCTAAATTCTTGCAGAATAAATCAAATTATTTAATTTGGGATTTAGAAAGAAACCTTTATGTACAACTACAAACGTAAAACCAGCTTTTCAGAGAGACTCCCATTCCTGGGAAGATTACTTACCAAACTAATTCTCACAGCGGTTTTTTCTTATTTTTTAGCTTACTTATTTAAAACTTTTATTTTTTTTCCTCATAGGTTTACAGATTCATCGATGCTTCCCTCTTTCAAACAAGATGATATGATTTTCTTATCTCCAATTGTAAGGATTGCCTCTCTCAATTATGATAAGGTGGTTTTTTCACAGATCCCAGGTACAGATCTAGTATTTGCAGGTAGAATCATTGGGAAGCCCGGTGATAAAATTAGTATCCAATCAAAAAAGGTACTTCGAAATGGTCAGGTGATTGGTTCAAA
>CAMCZP010000019.1 GCA_945887855.1 Leptospira interrogans serovar Manilae
CCTATAGTTCCAAGGATGAATTCAGTGTGAGTCTGGAAAAAGAATCCCTTGGATTTGTAGAAATTGATTTAAAAAAGAAGTTTATGAATACGGACAGCAATGTTTTACAAGATAAATTTAAGAACTTAGACATAGGGCACTATGTCATGAAAATTTCTTTTGAGGGAGAAATCATTGATAGTGTTTACTTTGATGTGGTTCCGGTAGAGGGATACTCATTAAACAATGCTGAATCCAATTCCATTGAAAATGAAAAAGATGAGTTGATTCGTTATAGTAGGTAAAAATGAATCAATTAATCATTGATTCAAATTCATTTTGATAGATAACTGACCGTGAGACTTTTTGCCCTGCAAAAAGCCCCTCGGAGCGGTCTGGATCCTATGCGAAAATGCATTTACCCAGATTTTTGATTAGAAATCTGGGTAATAACAATCTCTACTGTTTAATTTTTTTTCTTATTAGAATCGAACTCAAAATAATGATTACTCCAAAACTCATCAGCAGATAACATATAAAAAATTTTAATTCATACTCCTTAATTTTTTTATCAAGGTCATTTAACCATCTTTCTTTTGTGCCACGATACAGTATAAAAGGAGTTGAGATTGAGTCTGGAATTTTTAGATCACCCCTTTCTGTAAATATAGATATAAAATCCTTATCATATATATGTTTTTCTAATTGTATTGTATTTTCTGTTTCATAAATAAAATCATAGTCATGATCTATAGTAAATTCCTTACCATAGAAACCAAAATAAATATAATTATTTTTTGTTTTTAATAAAAATGGAACTATATTTGAATTTATAGATTTAATATCATTTTTATTTTTTAAAGTAAAGTAAGATTTTTTCTTACTATTTTCAATATCTTCTTCCTGTATATATGCTATAGTATTTGTTCCAGAAAATTTTGTTTTGATAAGATTAGACCTGGCATCAACATATCCCTCAATTAGGTTTTCATCTGCATTAGCAATTGAATCTCTGTACTCTATAAGTTCACCTGAGCATGACTTCAAATTAAAGAGTACAGCTAAACTTATAAGAAGCAATAAAAATCCAGTTGGAAATAGTAAAAATTTTGTTAGTATAAAAAAATGTTTATGCTTCAAATATTTTTTAGTGATTTGTAGTACTCATTCCAAAAATCAAAATTGAAATAATAGTTATAATTACTATTATAGCACCAATCAAATATGTCCAGTATTGAAGTGAAAATAATTTTTTTAATTGATCTAATGCTCCTAGCAAATAGGAAATATCATTTCCTTGGGTATCTACTATTTTTTGAAAAGACTCTGAAGCTTTTGTTGTCCATATACCTATTATAATTGAAATTAATCCCTGAACTATTGCTGTTTTATCTGAAAAAATACCCTGGAGAATTTCTAAAACCCCAAATATTATCCCAAAAATTCCAACAAACTTCATCTTTTTTGCTAGCGACCCCACTAATATATTTTCTTCTTCTGAAAACTCATATTGTTGTTGTTCCATCTTTATTTATTCTCCATTTTATTTTTCTGGTATTAAAAATTCATAAGTTTTACCTGCTGGAACTTCAAAGTTGTACTTTATTGTTCGTATCCAGGGGTTGTGAAGTATTAATTCTTTATATGTAGTACCATTAGCTTTAGCAAAATCAGGAAGGTGATCTATATTTTGTGAGACCATAACTGTTTTAAATTTATATTGAGGGTAAAAATCAGATTCATTCAGAGAAAAGTTATAATCAGATGGATTAGAAAGTATAATTTTCAAAGCTACTATTCTCAAAACATATCTATATGTTTCATTATTGAGATACAATTTATAATAATCATTCTCTTTTTGAGCAATGATTGCATCTTTCATACCCTTATTACCCCTATTGTAGGCTGCAGCTGCAAGGGTCCATGAACCAAATTCTTTATAAGAATCTTTTAAATATTTTGTAGCTGCTCTAGTAGATTTTAATAGATTTCTTCTTTCATCCACATATCCACTGACTTCAAGTCCATATGATTCACCAGTCTGTTGCATAAATTGCCAAATTCCATTTGCACCTGCAATAGAGAGTGCATTAGGATTGAGTGCACTTTCAGCTACTGCCAAATAAAAAAAGTCTTCAGGTACATCATTTTCTTTTAGAATACTTTGTATAAAAGATTTATAGCGACCCAAAAGTTTATATACTGTCATGGTAGATGAATGATAGTTTTGATTGACAATTAGTTCTCTATCCAGCCGTTCTCTCACATCTAAATCTTCTAATGGAACTCTCTCTCCGGCAAAGGTTACTTCTTTGGGGAGGGCTGGTGGAGAAAATTTAAAATTATTCGAACTGGTATTTGAACAATAGAGAATTGACATACAAAAAAAAAGTATGCTTAACTTATAAAAAAGCTTATTTTTTTGAATAAAAATTATATCACATTTTTTCATAAGAAAATTTATTTTTCATTTGCTTCGGTACTCTGAACAGAGAGTGCAATGGATCCTGTTCTTGCCATTTCAAATATTTCAAATTTCTTGAGCATTGAAATGAGAGCATTTACCTGCCTGGAATTTCCAGTGTATTCTACGAGTAGGCTTTCATGTGTTACATCTATTATCTTTGCACTAAATACCTCACAAATAGAAATTATCTCCATTCGATTTGAGTCTTTAGCTGAAATATTCATTAAAACTAATTCTCTAGTTACAGATTCTAAAAAATGTAAATCTTTTACTTTTAAAACATCGGGAAGTTTTAAGAGTTGATTTTTCATTTGATTAACTATGTTTTCATCCCCCATAACCACAATTGTCATACTTGAAATTTCTGGATTTTCAGTGACACCCACTGCAATTGAATCTATATTATATCCTCTGCGTGTGAATAGTCCGGAAACATGGCTCATGACTCCGGGATGATTATTTACTAATATACTTAAAGTGTACTTCATTTTGATTTTAAACTCGCCAAATCTTTAAATTCTAACATATCTTTTTGTGACTTTCCCGCAGGAATCATTGGGAAAACCTTTTCTTCTGCTGGAACCATTACTTCCAAAAGGGATGCACTATCATCTTTTAAGAAAAAATCCAATGCGAGATCAATTTCTTCTTTTTTAGATACTTTCAAAGCTGGTATCTCATAAGCTTGTGCCAATTTTACAAAGTCAGGATTAAAGTTCCATTCAGAATGGGAAAATCTTTCTTCATAGAATAGTTCCTGCCATTGCCTTACCATTCCCAAGAAATTATTATTAAAAATTAAAACTTTTACTCCTAAATTGTACATTCTTATGGTTGCAAGTTCTTGGATATTCATTTGGATAGAGCCATCACCTGAGATACAAATAACTGTTTTATCAGGTCTTCCAAATTTTGCACCAATAGCTGCTGGAAGTCCGTATCCCATTGTGCCCAAACCACCGCTTGTTAACCAATTGTTCGGTTCATCAAAAAGGTAGTACTGTGCTGCCCACATTTGGTGTTGTCCTACATCGGTACTTATGATTGCATTGCCATTGGTTCTCTTATAAAGCCTATCTATAAACTCTTGGGGTTTAATTTTATCACTAGATCCATCAAAATCAAGTGGATGTTCTTTTTTGATTTTAGTAAGATATTGGTTCCAATCTTTGTGTTCTTTTTTATTTACCAATGGAATAACTTTTTGTAGTACTTCTTTTAAATCTCCATGTAACAAAAAGTCTACATCCACACGCTTATTGAATTCACTTGTATCTATATCAATGTGAGCTCTCACTGCATTTTCAGCAAACTCTCCAATTTTGGCTACCCTATCATCAAATCTGGCTCCCAGATTTAAAATATAGTCACATTCAATCACGGCTTTGTTTGCATAGGCTGTTCCATGCATTCCGAGCATTCCAAGGGAGAGGGCATGTGTTCCCGGAAATGCACCAATCCCCATTAAAGTTGTTGTAACGGGGATATCAGCTTTCTCGGCTAGTTGTTTAATCTCCTGGCTTGCTTTGCTATTGATTGCCCCACCACCCACATACAGAAGTGGTTTTTTGGCTGAATTGATTGCATTTGCAAATGCTTCTAAGTTTCCGGAAACTTTTGGTTTTTCATAATGGTGAGGGGCAATTTTAAGATTTGTTGCCTTTAGCTTTTTTGTTTTTTGAGTTTGCACATCTTTAGGAAAATCTATCAATACGGGACCAGGTCGCCCTCCCAGTGAAATTTTATAGGCTTCTTCAAAAATTCTAGCTAGGTCATCCGCATTTTTAACCAATGCATTGTACTTTGTAATGGGAATTGTAATACCAAATATATCAGCTTCCTGAAATGCATCTGTGCCAATGGCAGATGTTGACACCTGACCCGTGATAGCAAGGATTGGGACAGAGTCTAATTTAGCATCTGTGAGGCCTGTTACAAGATTAGTGGCACCGGGACCGGAAGTGGCAATACAAACACCCAATTTTCCTGTGGCTCTTGCATAACCTTCTGCCATGTGGGATGCACCCTGTTCATGTCTTACAAGAACATGTTTGATTTTACTTTTATAAAGTTCATCATAAAATGGAAGAATTGCTCCTCCGGGGTACCCAAAACAGATTTCAACTCCTTTCGCTTGAAGTAACTCAATTAAAAGTTGAGATCCGGTAACCTCTCTATCTGCACTCATTGTTTCCAGCCTTTCTTATGATTTTAATAAATCTCTAAGATAGATTTCTGGGATATAACTTAGAGAGTAAGCAAAATTTTTCTAAAAACTAAAAATTAAACTTTATTAGTCATGTTCAAAAATTTAGGAAACTAACAAATATTCATCCTTTTTTTAAAAAAAAAATAGAAAATTGTGTAGAAAGTCTTTTTTTGAAACTTAGAAAATTTGACCAATTTTCCGTTACTAGTATTTTGACAATATGAGTGAACTCGAAACGACCAAAGAAGCAAAAGAGGTCGAAGAATTAAAATTTGCTAAGGTAAAAAGTTTAGCAAAAGAGGCATACAAGCTGATTGACTCCCGTAAATTCAAAGAAGCTAAAGAAAAGTTTTCAGAACTACTTGTTTTAGATCCTCCCAATACATATGGTTTAGTTGGGATGGGTGATTTACTATACAAAACTAATTCTTACGAAGAAGCAACCAAGTATTATAAAAAGTGCCTATCCCTAGATCCTGCAAACAAATTTTCAATCATGGGGCTTATGAATTGCTATAGGGATTTAAAACAACTCAGTGTTGTAATCCAAATTGCAGAAGAATATAGGCATATTACAATGTCTGATGCTTCTATTTTAAGCAGAGTTGCTGATGCACACAGAAAGTTAAAAAATTTTAAAGAATCAGAAATATACTATATGTCTGCCCTCCAAATCAATCCTACTGACCAGTATGTGATTGTTGGGATTGGACACCTCTACTTTGCCTGCCAGCGTTACCAGGATGCTATCAAATGGTGGGAAAAGCTTGTAAGTATCCAGCCTGAAAATATAAAAATTCTCACTGAGATTGGAAATAGTTATCGCAAAATAAAAGATTTTGATAAAGCCATTGAATACTATGAAAAAGCAAAGTCTTTAGATAATAATAACTTTTTTGCTTTGTATGGACTGGCTGAATCCTATAGGGGAAAAAAAGATTTTATCAAAGCTATTGTATTTTGGGAAAGCATCCTTGGATTTGATCCAAACAATAAATTAATTATCAATCGATATGCGGATAGTCTCAGGGGTATGGGTGAGTTTGAAAAAGCATTGGAATGCTTTAATAAGATTCTAGTATCCAATGATGACTACTATGCTCTCTTAGGCAAAGCCTCAACCTTACAGTTGATGGGAGAATACGAAAAATCCCAAGATATTTACCAAAATTTGAGGAAAAAAGACCCCTTAAACCCAAGGCCAATTCTAGATCTTTCTGATCTATGGTATTCTTTTATGCACCAAAGAGAAAAAGCTATAAAATTGTTACAGGATTTTCTCAAAGAAAATCCTTCTAACACAGATATTAGTGAAAAACTAGATCAGTTTCTCTCAGATTAAGTTTGGGTCTTTTTAATAAACTTTAAATCATCCTTGTTGAAAATCCTAATTTCAACAAGTCCACCTTCTACCCTTGCATTGATGTATACTTTTTTTCCATAGATCGTAATTGTAGAATCGGGCAGAACTTCCTGGTCACTTTTGGTCATTCTTTTTAGTGTAGCATCAAATCTAGAAAGATAATACTTACCAGCCTCAAACTCAATTGCATAGATGAAATTATCAAAAACTTCTAATGGTGATTTTGGATGAATACTTGTTTCACTGAAAGTGGATGGCTTAAGTTCATTTTTATCTAACAACACTAATCTTACATTTTCTTTATTATCTTTTAGACCAATGACTAAAATTCCTGTTCCAAAATCTTTGAATGTCTTACCACAAATTTGTGTATAATTTCCCTTGAAAACAAAATCATCTTTATTTGGATCTAATAAATGTAATTCATTTCCACAGGTTCCATCTGGAAATATTTTAATGATAGGTATTTTTCCATCTACTACATTGGCTGAAAATTCAGCTTTAGATTTTTCTTCTACTTTAGCAGCTAATTCTTCTTTAACTTTTTCTAGCTCTTTTTCTAGTTTTACAACTTCAGGACTTGGCTCTTTGGGGGGCTCTAACTTTGCTGTTTCTTGTTTTTGAGCTGGTTTTTCCTCAACAGGTTGGGTGGCTGTCTGTGATGGGGTTGCAGCACTTTCAGCTGTTTGTGACTTTTCTTTGGCATCTAATTTTGTTTTTGTATCTTCTAGCTTAGCAATTTTATCATTGATATCTTCTTTTTCTTTTTGTAATTTTTTTGCTTCTGATTTTTCAGAGTCAACAGTTCCTATCTCATTGAGCTTAACTTCTAGATTTTTTTTCTTCTTTTCTAGGGATTCTAAGTCTTTAGCTATTTCTTATTTTTTTTCTTTGATTTGTTTTTTCTCTTCTACAGCTTTTTCAATGATAATTTCAGTAAGTTTCTTTTTGTCTACAGAACTTGCTCTTTTTTCTCCCATTTCATGAACCCTTTCTCCCAATTCACTCAATGTAAGATCCGCTTTAGATTTCTTCAATATATTGCCTTCTAATGGCAAAATTATTTGTGTATGACCCGCCCAGTCCCTGTAAGATTTAGAAATTCCCAAATCTTTTGGTTTGACTACATTCGATATTTCAGAAGAATATTTTTTTAATATATAATCAATTTTACCTCTATTGATTGCATTGTAATACAAAATATACCTTGCTAGGAAAAATGCATTCTCTTCGTTGTACTGATAGGCTTGTTGGATATACCCCGAAATAATTCGCTGTACTGTATTTATATGACCAATGTCTGTACTATCATCTAAATATAAAATATCTGCTCCAAGTAAATTTTTATCTGGAAAGATTCTCGACAGAGTTACTCCATCATAAAAATGAGATTGGTCCGGTTTTTCTTGGAGAGATGTTGCTAATTTTTTCCCAATTGATTCATGAAAATTTCTTATTGCAGGAGCAGCTTTAATAAAATTTTTATTTTGAAATATTACTTTTTTTGATGACTTGACTTCTGACTCACTTACTGACTGAGTAAAAATAGAAGTAGCAATTGAATAAACCAAACCCATACATACTGCTATTTTATTAATTTTTATTAATTTATCTTTCATTATATTTAATCCTCTGGTATATTTATGATTTTATTTTTTTCTTTCCAATGGTTTTATAGTTTTGGTTATTTTTAGATCTGATTTTTGGAGTACCCTAATTACAGTTTCTTCTGCTTCAGAGGGTTTTCCTGTTAAAAAGATTTTATCCTTAAAAAAAGTTACTTCTGAACTGGTATTTACAGGTTCAGAGCTTCTGGCATCCTGTGTTAAATCAGAATTGAATCTAGTAAAGAAAACTTGATCTTTAACTTTCTCAAATGCATAGATTTTATCTTCTTTGATTATTAAATGAGATCTGTAGAAAATTTCATTTTTACTCACTGATTTTTGTGTTAACTTATCTTGGTCTAAAAGAACTAAACGATGAATCCTCTCTGCTGGTCTATTCCCATCAAATCCTATTACAACCACCCCCACATTTGGTAGTACGTGAAATTCTTTTCCACAGATATTAGAATAGGGACTCCTATAAATTGTTTCTTCATTTTTTGCATCTACCATCCAAAGTTCATTTGTGTAGTGACCATCCTCTTCATACTTCACCATCCTAAGAAATAAGATTTTGTCCCCGACTACATTTTCGCTTTTTTCTTCTCTGTCCTTTTCTTTAGCTTTTAGGGCTTCATTTTCTTTTTTTAGTGACTCTACTTCAGGATCCGGTTTTTTAACTTCGGGTGGTGTGACTTTCTCTTCTTTTTTTTGCTCTGATTTCTCGGTGGTGTCTTCTTTTTTTGGCTCTTCTGCTTTTTTTTCCGGAACTGATTTTTCACCACTGGGATTTGCTGCTGCTGCTTGGACTGAAGGTTGGGGATCTACTTTTTCTTTTTTTGATTCTTTGGGTGGTTCTGTTGATTTTTCTTCTTTTTTCGATTCTTTTTCTGATGTATTTTGAGTTGGTTTTTCAGGAGGAGGGACAAGTTTTTTTTCGGAGGATTGGTTTATTTTTTCTTCAACCCTTTTTTCATTAATAATTTTTGCAATTTTCTCTTCTTCTTTTTTATTTTCTTTGATAATTTCAATCATTCTCTTCTTTTCAACTTCACCACCAATCTTAGTTTCAATAACTTTATCTACTTCCTTTTCCAACTCAATCAAAGGAATTTCTATTTTTTTTGAAATGGGGCTAATTTCTAAAGGCAGAATTATTTGAGTTGATGAAGACCAATTTTTATAGTCATCAGACAAACCAATCTTGTCTATTTCGAGTTTATCCAAAAGGGATGGGTCATATTTGTTTCTAAAATAACTTTTCTCACTCCTGTGCATTGCATTGTAGTACAATAAATACAGCGCTATTGTATTTGCATCTTCTGAGTCATACGCAAAGACTTTTTGGATATAGGAAGAAAATACTCGCTGAAGGGAGTTTATGTGACCAAATTGTATTTCAGAAGATAGTGAAATTAAATCGGCACCAAAAAGTTTAGGGTCTTGGCTTTTTACCCTGGATACTTCAATACCCATATAGTTTATCGTTCTATTGGGAGTTAAAGATATTTTTTCACCTAAGGTTCTTCCTATTTGTTCATTTCTAAGTTTTGTTCCCTGGTCTGCTCTAGAATTTTCTCTGTTCTTAAAATTAACTTTTCTTGCAGCTTTTAATTCTGATTCTCCTATTTTTTGTCTCTCTTGTGCAGATATACTAAGAATCATAACAAAGTTTAGGAAGAGAGCTATAAGCACTGTGGTCAAGGGATGGTTAATCTTAAAATAAATCAAAATAGAATACCTTTGGATATAATTCATTTAACTAGAAATCTTTTAGGAGTGGGTTTGAAATTTTTTATAACGGACATATCATCCTTATTCAAGACCATGATGGAAGTGGAATTAGAATTTTGAAGTTTTGATGTAACAAATATTTTACCTTTATTGAATGTAATGTCTGAATTTAAATTTACAGGCTCTGAACTTCTAGACTCAAAAACTAAATCTTCAGAAAATCTAGAAAGATATATTTTTTTATCACTACCCAATTCAAATGTATAAATTTTTCCATCCATTGTAAATATCTGAGATTTCCAAAAAATATTTTCATTGGAAACCTTAAGAACACTTAAGTCTTCTTTTTTTAATAAAACTAAATGATGGATTGAATTATCAGATTCCTGACCTTCAAATCCAATCACAAGCACGCCTGTTGGTAATACCTTAAAATCCCTACCACAAATATTTTCAAATGGACTTTTGTAGAGTCCCTCTTCTTCATCGGGATCCAAAAGCCAAAGATCATTTGTATAATGGCTCTCCAAATCGTATTTAACAACTTGAAGGAATAAAACTTTGTTACCAACTGTATTTTGGCTTTTCTGATTATTCTCTTCGACAGATTGTTTTAAATCATTGAGCTCTTTCGATTTTTCCTGAAGGAGTTTTGTTTTTTCTTCCAATTCTTTTTGAACTTCTTTGGCATCTATTTTTGCTTCCTGGACAAGATTTGCAGTTGCCTCTTTTACAACTTGTGTCGGGTCAATTTCTTTGGATTGGTTAGGTTGTGGATTTTGTTTTTTGGGATCTTCTGAGGTGGTAGAAACAGATTCTATAGTGGGATTGGATTCTGGAGTTTGGGATGATTCGCTTTTTTTTCCATCTTCTTGTTTGGGTGGATTTTGTTTTTCAGAGAGAGTTTTATTGAGTTCTTTGGTCTCTATTTTTTTTTCTGTGGTTGCAATTTCTTTTTCTTTTTCAGAAAGCTCTTTCTTTTCTTCTAAAAGTTTATCTTTTGCTTTGGAAATTTCTTTTTTAAGATCTTCTAATTTTTTTATCTCTTCTGGGTTTGCATTAGGATTATTTTTTAATTCTGCGAGCTTTTCTTCTGTACTTTTTTGATTGGCTTGTATTTCTTTTTCTTTTTTTTCTGATTGCTTGATTTTTTGATCAATTAATTTTCTTTCTTCTATTGTTTTTTCTTTAACTAATCCAGTAAGCTCGCCCTTCTCCTGGACACCTTTTTTATTTTTATCTAAATCGGTGTTTACAATATCCTCTAATTCTGAGAGTGGAAGATCAGTTTTTTTATCTTTTAAAATATTTTTAATAAAAGGTACTACAATTTGAGTTTTCCCTGTCCATTCAGAGTAATTTACTGAAATACCAACAGATTCCTCCAGTAAATCATCTGTTACAATTTTAGAATATTTTTCAATAAAGAAATTTTTATTATTCCTATGCATTACATTGTAATACAATACATAAAAAGTCAATATGTCTGATTTTTTAGTGTCATATGAAAATGATGATTGGATATAAGCAGATAAAATTCTTTTGATAGTATTAATGTGGTTAGCTTTGAAATCAGAACTGAGAGTTAGAATATCTCCTCCCATTTTATCATCCGGGGATATATATCTATTTACAACTATTCCGGATACCTTTTCTTTTGAGTTTTTATCTACGGCTTCGGAAAGTTTGGCTCCAATTTCAAAATCGAGGTTGCGTTTAGAATTTGGAGCTTTAGTGGAGTCTTTGTTTTGAAATTTAACTTTTTTACTAGCTTTGATTTCTAACTCGGACAGACTGGGAGTATCTTTTGTTTGGAGAGAAAAAGAAAGCATTATCAAAAGTATAGAGACAATTGATTTTAAATTACCTATCTTTTGTTTCCCTATCTTTAAGAAATTAATTATATTGAAAACCATTTGCGAAACCTCGAAAAATCTTTAACCTTTATCTTATTTCTATACAAGAATTCAAACATTTAATATAAAATATTTTTAATTTTTTAAAAGGATTATCCAACTGATTTCGTTTAAAAAATTAGTAATTAATTCTAATGTTTATCTAGAATGAAATTGTAAAAAATCTCCCTATAAAAAAAATATCAATCATGCATAGTGTATACAATTATAATGCTGGGCCCGCCATGCTTCCTCCAGAAGTTATGGAGATTGCAAAGAATGAATTTTTAAATTACAAAGGTACTTCCATGAGTATTATGGAGATGAGTCACAGAGGAACACATTTTTTAGAAATTCTTAACTCAGCTGAAGAAAATCTCAAAAGCTTATTAAAAATTCCAGATACGCACATGGTTGCTTTTTTTCCTGGAGGGGCAACTCTCCAATTTTCAGCAGTACCTATGAATTTTTTATATGGGGATGAAAAAGGAGCATATTCACTTACTGGAGTTTGGGCTAATAAAGCATTTTTGGAAGCAAAAAAATTAGGCTATAAGGTAGAATCAATCTATGATGGGAAGGATAAGAGTTATACAGAAGTTCCCTCCGAATTTTCTCCCGATTCCTTAGAGAGTTTTACGTATCTATATATCACTTCTAACAATACAATATATGGAAGTAGATATACAAATATACCAAAAGTAAAAAATTTACATTTGGTTGCGGATATGACATCCGATTTGTTGAGTAGAGAAATTGATGTAAGTGATTTTGGGTATATCTTTGCCGGTGCCCAAAAAAATATAGGTCCATCTGGACTTACAATTGGTATAGTCCGTAAAGATTTGTTAGAGAAAAAAAAATCAGTAGTTCCTATGCTCTTGGATTATAAGGTTTACTTTGAAAACAAGAGTCTGTACAACACTCCACCTACCTTTTCTATTTATATAGCCAGTTTGGTTTTTGAATGGTGTATAAAAAAAGGGGGGATCAGTGCATTAGAGAAAATAAATGAAGAAAAAGCAAATATGCTTTACACATATATAGATAATTCAGAATATTACAGAGCTCCTATTAATAAGAATTCAAGGTCTACTATGAATATTGTATTTCTGTTAGGAAAACCTGAACTCGAAAAAAAATTTAATTCCGAAGCAGAAAAAGAAGGATTACATGGTCTTGCAGGCCATAGAGATGTTGGCGGGCTGAGAGCATCTATCTATAATGCTATGCCAATTGAGGGTGTAAAAAAACTAATTGATTTTATGAAATACTTTAAAGATAATAATATATGAATATAATACAAACTTTTTTTAAATCTACAAAAATAAAAACAAGACTTTTTGTTTCCCTTGGAGTTTTCAGTATTCCGGTAACAATACTTTTTTTAATTGTAACCATCACCCAAAATCGTGCTATAAATTTTGGTAATAAAGAAATTGATGGAGTCAATGATAATACAAAAGTAATAAACTTAGGGCTTTTCTTTTTAGAAGCAGATATAAATCGAAATAGGAATATAGATGAATTAGAATCTACAAAAAATGCAATCTTTGAAATACAAAGTAAGATAGATCCTTCCATCAAAGAACTCTCAAAATTAGAAACCCAAATGGGAGATGAAATGAATTCTAAAGAAGAGTTTACAAAATTGAATTCATCAATTACTTCTCTTTTAAATGAAAAAGTGAAAATAGTTTCATTGAAAGATCTCCTTGAGGACTCACTCTCACTAAATTCTAAAGTTGGTGATACATCTAACTTAATTTTAGATCCAGATTTAGATTCATACTACATCATGGATTTAACCCTTCTAAAAATTCCAAATTCATTGAGTCATATTATGGACACTCAAAATATTTTATTAAAATATGCTTCTCAGAAAAAAATTTCTGATGGTGAAAAAAGATCACTTTATATTGAGATAATTGAAATGGAAAAAGCATTTGAAGATACTCATAAATCACTTACCATTTCTTATAATTATAACAGTAAAATTAGCAAAAGACTTGATGAGTCTTTTAAAAAACTCAAAGAAACCGAAAAAGAACTTTTATATTTCTTAAAAAATAATATTGATACTCAAAACCCACCTGACTTAGAAAAATCAAAAGAATTGCTCAAAAATTTAATTTTTCAAATCAAAAAAGTATATGAGAATTCAACAAATCTACAAATAGAACTCTTAGAAAATAGGGTCAATGGTTTTCGAATAGAACAATTACTATCTCTATTAGGAGTTCTCTTTTTTACAGGAATAGCTTATTTTATCCAAATAAAAACAATTTTTACTATTGTAGTACCTCTAAGAGCATCTTTGGAAAAAATAAAGAAAATGGCTGATGGTGACTTAACAGTTACTTTTGCAGTAGATACATCTGACGAAATGGGAGATTTAAATGTATCCTTACAACATTTCAGATTAACTCTTTTAAACTTTTTAAAAATGGTTAAAAAACTGATCGAAGATACTAATAAATCAGTCTATAGAATTAACAATATGGCAAAGGCTTTAAGCCTGGCTTCTACAAACCAAGCAGCAAATTCTGAAGAAGCATCCTCCTCACTACATGAGATTTCATCAGCATTTGAAAGTATTGCGAATTCAATATCAAGCGAAACCAAAGATATATTTGAAATAGGAAAAGTTTTTAAAAGTATCACGTCATCAAATCAAAAAGTTTTTGATATCATCCAAAAATTAGCTGAGATAGCTAAAAAATCAAACCAAGATGCTGAGAAAAGTAAAGATACAATATCTGTTGCTAATTCGTCAATGGATGAAATAAAAAATTTAGGTATAGAGATAGTCAAGATAACAGCTATCATTGAAGAAATTTCCAAACAAACCAATCTATTAGCTCTAAATGCAAGTATAGAAGCAGCTAGAGCAGGTGAACAAGGACGTGGTTTTGCAGTGGTAGCAGATGAAATTTCTAAACTGTCCCAAAAGACAGACCAAAGTATCTCCAAGATAAAAGATCTCACAAACAAAACTAACCACTCAGTCCAATCTGCATCAAAAGCTGTGAATATGGCTGTTAATGCATTACAGGAAGTTGTGGCAAGGATTGATAGCATCAATACAAATTCCAGTATAGCCCGTGAAGAAATTACATCTCAAGAAACTAATTTTTCTATAATTGAGAAAAGCTATGATGATTTACAAAGAACAGGTGCTGAAATTGATCAGGGTGCAAATGAAGAAAAATTAGCAATACGCTTAATTTCTGATAGTATTTATGCAATAAGTGATGAAACTACTAAGGTGGCAGAAAATTCTCAGGGGCTTGCAGAAATAGCTGAGGTAATCACTGAATTATCAAACGAATTAAATAAATCAATGCAGGTCTTTAAAGTAGAATAATTTTTAAATATTTTTTAATACATGATTTAATATATTAAATATTTTTAGTAATGATTCTTTGCTAATCGTATAAGGGGGAGTTAAGTAAATTGTATTTCCTAATGGCCTGATAATCAAACCATTTGTTAGGCATAAATTTTTAATTTTTATTAAATTATTTTCATCGAAAGTGATAATTTCAAAAGCACATACGCCCCCCAAAACACGGGGAGATTTAATTGTATCTGGATGATTTACTACTAATTCTTTAATATATTTTTTAAGATGAAATTCTAGTATTTTAATATCTTCTATTCTATTTTCTTTTTCAAAAAGTTCAATAGAAGCTAAAGCTGCAGCACATGCTGGAGGATTTCCTGTCATTGTATGACCATGCATAAAAGTTTTTTCTATTTTTTCTGAATAAAATGCTGAATAAATTTTTTCTGTGACCAAAGTAGCTGCTAATGGTAGTACGCCTCCACTCAATCCTTTTGCCAGAGCAATGATATCTGGTTGAATATTTGCCTCTAAAAATGCAAATTTACTTCCTGTTCTACCAAACCCAGTAAATACCTCATCTAAAATTAAGATAATATCAAATTCTTTACAAATTTCTGATAATTTCTGTAGAACTTCTCTTTTGTACATTTTCATTCCATTGGCACCTTGTATAAGGGGCTCAATTATAATAGCAAATGTTTGCTCTTTATTATTTGATAGGAATGTATAGAGATTATCCAAACATTCTTCTTTGCATCTTTCTTTTACTTTTCCAACTGGACAATCATTACAATCAGGAGAATCAAATTCTAAGGAAGGAAAAAAAAGATCTTCAAAGATAGAATTAAATTTAGAAAAGCCACCAACAGACATTGTTCCAATTGTATCACCATGGTATGATTGACTAAAATGAATTATCGTATTTCTTTTTTTATTTAAATTAATATAATATTGATAAGCAATTTTAATACTAATTTCAATTGCACAAGATCCATTGTCGGAATAAAAGACGGAAAAGAAATTATTTTCAGTAAATGATAATAGTTTATGAGCTAAATCTTTAGCTGGTTTGTTTGTATAACCTGCTAGTAAAACTTGGTCTAGTTGATCGAGTTGTTTTTTAATTGAATCTATAATATATGAATTATTATGCCCATGTATACTAATCCACCAGGATGAGATTGCATCTATATATTCTTTTCCATTCTCATCATATAAAAATTCATTTTTTGCTCTTTGGATGAGAATGGGATATTCTGGATTTTTTTGGGAGGTATATGGATGCCATATCATTTTATTAGATTTAAAAAATCATCACCTAATTTAAAATGATCTGTAAAGAATTCTTTTAAATAATCTATCTCAAAAAATTCAGGAAGATCCATAGCACCTAAAAACTTCTCTCCCGTATACCTTTCAATATAAATCATATTATCCATTCCTAATGTATCTCTTTTTCCAAAACCATAAAATCCTAAAATTTCAATCTTTCGTTTTCTAAGTGCTTCAATAGTTAATAGTGTATGATTGACAGTTCCAAGTCCTGTTTTACAAACTATAATCACAGGTATTTTAGAATTTTTTAATATATCAATGTATAATTTTTTTTCAGTGATTGGGACAAGTACTCCCCCTGCCCCTTCTACAAGAATTTTTTTCTTATTATTTTCTTTTAAATAAGATTCTACCTTTTTGATTTTAATAGTCTTCTTTTCAAGGATAGAAGCATAGTATGGGGAAGCTGGGTAGGTGAAGGCATAAAAGGGGTCTTCAATTTTGAGTGTGCCACTCGTAATTTGCTTTATTCTATCAGTGTCATTTTCTTCCATATCCCCAGATTGAAATGGTTTGATATATGAATATTCTAAACTTTTTCCATATTTCAAGAGAAAAGCCATAGAAAATAAAGTTTTTCCAATATTGGTATCAGTGCCTGTGACGAATATAGCCATACGACCTCTAGTTGTGCATATAATTACTTTTACTGTATTTACTAAACGGGTTAAACTATTATACTAAATTTCCTTTTATTCTACTTGTTACTTTTTTTCTTTTCTTTCTATAAAGAAAAGAAAAAAAGTAACCAAAAAAAGAAAAGAAACCCGAATGGTCGCAGAACCGGTTCCCGAGTAAGGACATCCTCAAGTCCCATATCGAGAGGAAACCTCCGGGAAACTGCTCTTTGTAGTGATTATATATAGTTATTTTACATATTTAGACGGGGTGAGTTTGTATTTAATAAAATCCTTTAATCTGTGTATTTGATCAACTAAAATTCATTTGTAGAAGGAATGCAAAATGATAACACCAGCAATCTAGAAAGAAAAAAAGACTTTTTTATTGTACCTAAATAATATAGAGTTGCATTTAGAATAGAGTTTTTTCTAATGACACATAGTTGCATTTAGGAGAAACTTATGAAACATCAGTTAATCAAATTAATCCTTTTAACAGTCTCTATTTTTGGAGGATGTGCAGAGAAAAGTGGTTCAAATTCAAATTCTACAGCCTTGACTGCCTTATTATCTATTCAAAATGGTTGTAATACAACAGCTACCACAGTGACCTCCATTGGTAGTACATCTAGAACCCAATATGATTTTAGTGTATGTAACAATCCATCTGCACTTACTGGGTTTACAGTTGAGAATATCACATCAGGTTTAAATGGAACTTCTACTACCAGTAAACTTGCAAGCACTGGAACCTTTGGATCTTCCGCAAATAAAATTAACATTGAAGTTACTTACACTTTAAGTTCTTCATCATCTTACTTGGATATTGTTGCACTTGGTTCTGGTACAGGAACTTCATTATCCGGTCCGGGTTTTAGGATCTCACCGAGTGATGTTAAATATACTCCAACATCAGGAACACCTACCGCTTTTGGAACAGGTTCATCCCCTACAAGCACAGTAGGTGTATCTAAATCCCTTTGTTTGGAAGTGCACCAAGAAGGATCTGGATCTCATATTTTTGGATGGAATGGAACTTGTTCTGCAGTAACAAATCTGGGAACATATACCTTTGATCAGGAAAATGTAGTTGGGACAATTTCGGATAGAAAAATAGGTTTTACATTAAACAATGTTATTTTAACAAAAATTATAGTTTCAAATGGAGCGTTGGGAACAGCCGGATCCCTTCAAAGTTTTTAAACAATAGTGAAACTATTTAAGCAGAAATTTTTCTCATTTAAAATATCAAAAAGAGGTCTATATTATTCCCTCATTCTTCTTGTAGTACCTTTTTTTGGTATTCTTTTTTTAGCACAAGAGTACTCAAATGACATAAAAAATCAAATTGCCCAATCTGTACTACCAAACCAAAATCTTACTTCAAAACAAAAAAAAGAAGATTGGGAAAAAGAGTTAGATGATGAAATTGAAGACCAAGATTCCAAAAAAAAAGCATCAGTAGACTCCAGAGGTACAAATTCCCCCATTCAGCTCAATAATCAACTCAACCGATCTGCACAAAATCTGATGATGGATGTATCAGTTGCAGTTGATATCGTTGGAGAGTATGACAAAAATAAACCAAAAACTACAGATAATAAACTAGATATTCGAACAGCAGAATTTGGTTTTACCGGATCTGTGGATCAATGGCTCAGGGGTAATTTTTTAGCTGCTGCTCACAGTGAAAATGGTACGTACTACTTTGAAGTGCATGAAGCCTGGGTTCAGCTACCATTTTTACCATATAATATCTCTCTAAAAGCAGGATCTATGTTTTTAGACATAGGTAGACTCAATCGAATTCATGCCCATGATCGTCCTTTTACAAAAACTCCAATAGTCCATGAAAAGCTTATTGGATGGGAATCCGCCATGGATACAGGTGCTGAAATGAGTATTCTATTGCCCTGGAGTTTTTTAACACAAGAGCTAGTGATTGGCTCCACCAATGGAAAAAAATGGGGACATGCACATTCAGAGGGAATTAAAAAAAATAATCCTATGTTCTACACACATCTTAAAAATTTTTATTACTTTGGAAATAATATTGGATCACAATTTGGGTTTTCCGGTGTTCGCTATGAAACAGATCAAAATAATAAAAATGAAAGGTATCTCTATGGTGCAGATTTTACAGTGAGATGGAATAGGTCTAACTTACGGGAGTTTTTGTTTATGACTGAATACTGGTTGAGTGTTGAAAAATTTGCTACTATGATAGACTATCAGAAATTTACATCCAGTACTGCTCCTGATGCAAAGCAATGGGGTTACTATGCATTTTTAGATTATAAGTTTCACCAGCTATGGTCCGTTGGATATAGATACGATTTTTTTACAGATAAAAATTCAAAAAATGAACAGGGACTGGGAGCATTGAACTTCATTGAAGCAAATAGTATACAATTGACATTTAAGACATCTGAATTTGCCTATTTTAGAGGGTCACTGGAAAGGCGTTATATCAGAGATGAATCAAAATCGGAAAACACAGATGTGATTGATCAGAGAGTCTATGTGCAAACAGTGTTTATATTGGGCTCACACCCTGCCCATGCGTATTGAGGAAGCTAAATGTTACAAAAAAATAAAACTTTACTACTGTCCTGGATAGTTTTCTTTCTATGGATCCTCACTCCATTGGAATCTAAGATATCAATAGTTACAACCACAACAAATACTAAGTACTTAGCAGAACAAATTGGTAAAGACAATGTTGAAGTTTATTCAATGATCCGGGGTTTTGATGATCCCCATTTTGTTATGACCCGTCCAGATTTTTTGGTAAAATTGAACAATGCTGATATTCTATGTGTAATAGGTCTAGATTTAGAGATTGGTTGGATTCCTGTGTTACAACAGCAGTCCAGAAATATGAAAATTCAAAAGGGTCAAATTGGTTATTGTGATACATCTGTTGGAATTAAGGTACTGGGTGAACCAACAATGATGGTAGATAGATCTATGGGGGATATGCATATATATGGAAACCCACATTATTGGATGGATCCATTGAATGCAATCCAAATGGCTGCAAATGTTCTAGCCTCTCTAAAAAGAGTAGACCCCGTAAATTCGGTGTACTATGAAGAAAATTATAAAGAACTAAAAGTAAGATTAATTAACCTAATAAAAGAAGAAACTAAGAAATTTGAACCATTTTTTAATATGAGAGTTGCAGTCTTCCATGACCAATTTGTATACCTAGCAAATAGATTTAAATTTACTGCCAATTTAACTTTAGAAGAAAGACCCGGTGTACCACCCTCCAGTAGATATCTAGAACAGGTAATCACTAATATGATCTCCCAAGATATCAAAGTAATATTAATAAGTCCATATCACAATATTTCTTATGCTCAATTTGTATCATCAAAAGTTCCGGGAAGTAAAGTTTTAGTACTACCAGAATCAATTGGTGCATTTGAATCAATAAAAACATATGAACAAACTATAGTTGAAAGTCTAAAATTAATTAGAGATGCCTTAGAAAAGAAATGAGTGATTATTTATTTTCACTTGTAGATTTAAGTATAGGATATTCTAAGGAATCCCCTATACTATCAAATATTAATTTAACAGTTTTTCCAAAAGAGATTATAGCTATAACTGGAAAAAATGGATCCGGTAAATCCACATTGATTAGAACCATAAGTAAGCTTCAAAAACCATTGAGTGGAAAAATTATATCCAAAGATCATTTAAAAATTAGTTTAGTGCCCCAATTAAAAAAAATTAATTTATCTTATCCTTTGAGTGTAGAAGAAATTCTAAAGTTGCCCATGGTATTGGAAAAACCAATCTTTCAAAAAATCAATTTTCTTGAGAGCCAATTAGATATCTTAGAAAAATTAGGAATTTTATCCATTCGAAAAAAGTTATTAAGAGAGTGCAGTGGTGGTCAAATCCAAAAGGTACTACTTGCACGTTCTTTGATTAGTATATCTGATTTGATAATTTTAGATGAACCACTTGATGCACTCGATTGGAAGGCAAGAGAATTGGTATTTGAAATACTTATGAAAATGGTTACAATTTCAGTTGTATCATTATTGATCATCACCCACAACCTTGAAAAGGAATGGATGAGTCATTTTACCCAGCTTTTAGTGACAGAGGATGGAAACTTAAAGGAAGGTAAATTTGGAAAACCTTTTTAACTCTATTGATCTTTTCTTACCTAAAATTTTATTAGGTTCTATTTTAGGAATTATCTTATCATGTTTAGGGATAATTCTGGTTTTAAGAAATATGGGTTTTTTTTGTATTACTCTTTCTCAAATAGCTACCACATCTTATGCAATTTTACTTTTTTTTGGGATGCATGGAGAATTTTCAGTACTCATTTTATCACTTATAACTATGACACCCCTCCTTTACTTATCCTCCAAAAGTCAAAAAAAAGATACTCTTTTGGGGGTTCTCTTTGTACTCTTTGGATCATTCTCTCAGTTAATTTTATCAATGGGAGGATCAGTTAAAAATCATTTATTAAGTGCATATTTTGGTGATATTTTAACTAGTGAAATTGAAATATTTTCTGTATCATTTCTTTTGTGTATCTTTTCTTTCCTAATTTTTATATACTATTATAAAAAAATATTATTTTTTTCTTTTGATCCTGATGAATATTTAGTTAGAAATCATACACCAAAAATAGATATAATATTTTTAATTATAGTTATAATTTGCCTTTCTGTTTCTGTCCATCTCTTGGGATCTTTTTATAGCACTGCCCAAATTTTAATTCCTGGTTTTACAGGACTTTTTTTATTTAGAAGCATGAAAAATATTTATATTTTTAGTATTATTTTTAGTTTATTAGCTTCATTTCTAGGTTTTTTTATTTCTTTAATTGGTGTTGAATATGGTGAGGAAATGATATATTTTCCTACGAGTTCTTTAATTGTAACCATTCTAGGAATAGGTTCTTTTTTACTGATTCTTTTTAAAAAATTAAATCTTAAAAAATAATTTGTAGAGAAAACCCCGAGTCAGTAAAAGTATGGAACGGTAAACATGAAAAATAAGACAATTGCCACTATTCAAAACAATTGGAGTCTTTTACTCTTTATTTTGCTTACATATTCAGCAATAGAGATTCCTCTCAATTTAGTTTTTGATTATGAACTACATTCCTTACTTCTAATCAATACAATTGTAAATGTAATATTTGCATTAGATATTTTCTATAACTTTTGGATTCATAAAAAGAAAGATCCAATCAATGGAAAAAAGAAATATTTAAAAACATGGTTTCTCGTTGATTTTTTATCTGCTCTTCCCTTTGAACTGTTACTCGAGTTAGACTATATCCATGATGATCTGGATGCTCTAAAAATACTACGTATACTCCGTATCATTAGAGTATTAAAAATTTTTAATCTCTCGGGTAGATTCAGCCAAAATGAATTCCAGGGACAGGGTAAAAAAAGAATTATCAATCTACTCTATATCAGCGTTGTTGGTGCACATTGGATTTCCCTTCTTTGGTCACTCATCATAGATATTGAACCAGAACAATCTAATGTTACGACGTACATTAAGGCTTTGTATTGGACAATCACCACACTCACAACCATTGGGTATGGAGATATCACACCACAAAATGACCCTCAAAGAATTTTTACTATGGCAGTAATGATCATTGGTGCAGGTATGTATGGTTATATAATCGGTAATATTTCAAACCTACTTGCAAACATAGATTATGCAAAAACTGTCTTTTCTGAAAAAATGGAAAGAATCAATACTTTTTTAAAGTATAGAAAAATTCCCGAAAGTTTACAAGAAAATATTTACCAATACTATACTTATGTATGGGAAAATAAAAAAGGGTATGACGAATCAGATATAATGAGCGAACTTCCTGCATCCCTTCGCATGAAGATTTCTCTGTATTTAAATGCTGATGTGTTTGACAAAATACCTATATTCGAAGGTGCAAGTGAAGCAATGATAGCTGACTTTGTGATCAGATTAAAACCAGTTATATTTACACCAAATGATTATATCATCAAAAAAGGTGAGAGGGGTGATTGTCTTTATTTTATAAGTAAAGGTCAGGTGGAAGTGATAAATGATGATACAGGTGATACAATTGCAACTTTGGGAGTTGGGGCATATTTTGGTGAAATTGCACTCATTGACTCTGCTCCTCGAAATGCAACCATTCGTGCAAGAGAATATTGTGATCTCTACTCCTTAGACAAAGTAAGTTTTGATGAAGTAATCAAAGAATATCCAGAATTCTACGAAAAAATCAAAATAATGGCTAAAAAACGTATGGAAGAAAACCGTTTAAAAGTTTTAAACCAAACAAAAAGTTAATATGTTTATATTAACTATTTATCTTATCAATTCAAAGAAATAACCTAATTTTTAATTATTTCTTTGAATTGATAATAGCTTCAACAAAGGATTTTTCCATGTTTAGTTTAGAGGCTATAGTATCAGAATTCCAATCAAAATTTTCATGCAATTGAAGTACTGTTGCTTTTTTCTTTTTCATAACTTCGGAATCATTTTTTGAGCCTGTTGATGGCACCTTTGCTTTCTGGTTATATGGCGAAGTGACTGTATCAACCACAGATAAGAAATCTGTAAGCTTTTCAAATCTAACATCCGCTTCATCTAACAATCCTTCTAAACTATTTTTCATAGACTCTGTCTCTGTTTTTAGGCTTTCAATTCGATTTTGCATGGTTGCAATTTGCTTATGCCTAGCAGATAGATCCATCATAAGGTTCTCTACTTTGTCAAATTTTGACTCTATAGATTTTATATCCATGTCCCTACCCTGAAGAAATGCAGTTTTTAGTTCAATGTTTTGAATTGTGCCATGAAGTTCTTTTTCTATCTTTTGAATTTCTCCAAGTTCTTCTAATATTTCAGTTAATTTAAAGGAAGCATCTGCTTCATTGCTTTCTACGATTAACAAAGATTCTGTTAAAGTTTTTATTTTGCTATTTACTTCTTCAAGATTTGATGCTTTGGTATCAAAATCTTTTTGTATCTCACTCAGCCTTTTAATTTTCTCATCAATTGAACCAAGCAATAAAATTTTATCTTTCATTTCATCTGTTTTTTTATTCAATGTTTCCAAAGACCGGTTGGTTCTATTTAGATTTTCACCAATTTCTTCTGACTTGATTTTTTGATTTTGTAGTTTAGCTCCCTCATCTGCGATAAAAGAATAAAGGTTATTTTTCAGTTCATTCACACGATTAATTTCTGACTCTATTCCGTTCTTCATAGAAATAAAGTCATCTTTTGTTCTTGCAAATTCTTTTCTACTTGCATCTAGGAAATGATTATTTGCACTTTCAATTTCTTTGTAGCTCTTGATAATTTGTGAGTTAAAATTTGCAATTTGTCTTTCACTGTCTTCTCTGGCAATTTTCAGATTTGACTCTATATTTGATTTAACTTCGTGAACATAACTTGCTATTCTAGCCTCTAGTGCATCTAATTGGAGTTGTCCTCTATCGATTAGTATTGTTAGTTGTCTGGAAATTCTCTCATCTAAAGTAGAATTAAACTTATCAATTTTTTCTTCTTGTTTTTCTAATAAATTTTTTCCAGCTTTTGTAATACTCTCTAAGATTTCTTCAGATTGAAATTTTGCTTTATCCAGCTTGCTCTCAACATTTTTAACTATTTTTTCACCAAAGTCCACTAGCGTAGCTTCTTGTTTTTCAGAAACAGATTGTCCTTGAGATTTTACTTCATCTATTATCATTTCTGTTTTATTTAACAGACCCTCTTGGAACTTATTGTATAGAACTTCTAATTCTAATTTTGCTTGGGTGTGTTCTAATTTTAATGTTTCCTGGAGGTCATCCCCCTCAAAGTGAATGCTATTCACACGAGCTTCAAGATCTTCATACTCTTTTTGGAATCTTTCTTTGAGCTTGTCAACAGATGAAGTCCACTCTTTGCAATAAAAATTAACTTTAGTATCAACCTTTACAATTTCTTTTTCAATTCTCTCAGCTGCCTTGACTGTATCCATTTCCACTTGGTCTAATACTTCTTTAGCGCTTTCATTCATTGCTACTTTGAGATTTTCAAAATGTTCATCCACAGCTTTCATTTTAAAGAAGGTATCTTCTCCCAAACTATTCACCTGCTCTCTAATACTATGGAGGGCTTTTTCCATATCTTCTTTTGCTTTGTCTTTTTGTGTTTCTAATGTTTCTTCAAAATTTTTAATTTCTTTTAGTAGTTCATTTTTCTTTTGATCAGTTTGTTTTAAAATTTTATTTTCATCATCTAAATACTTTTTAATAAATTTATTTATTGATGTTTCTAATTCCTCTGTTTGTTTTCTGGTGTCACTTAAAATTTCATCTCTTTTGTTAAGTGTATCTATCTTTATGGAATCTAAATTTGTTCTTATCAGATCAAGTTCTGTTTTTAATCCTTTTAAAAATGAATCTCGTGTATAGGTGGTTTGTTCTATGATGTTATCATATCGATCTTGGAATTTACTTTCAAAAGTTGACATTTTTTCGTTGATAAGTCTGGTTGCTGTGTCATACTTTTCTTCAAGTCTTATATCCAATGAATTAACTTTTTCGGCTATTATATCAGAGGAATCTTTTAGCTTTAAGAGTTTACTCTCTAAGTTTCTCTCAGCTTCTTTTGTATGCTCATTGAACTCTTCAAAAAGTTTTGATCTCTTTGAATCTAAATTAGCTAAAAGATCTGATTCATGCTCCATAAATTTTTTATGAGTAAAATCAGTTTCTTCTTGTATGACTTTAATTTCATTTCTCAATTCAGATGTAAAATCAAAGATGGTTTCTTCTGCTTCTTGCTTGATTGTTTCTAATCTCTCATGAAATTTTTTGGAGTATGAAGTTATTTTGATTTCTATTGCTCTAGCAGATTCCTCTATTTTTTCATTTAATACCTGGTCAAATTTTTCAAATTTATGTAAGCTAGAGGAAGATAAATCTTTGAAGGAATTGTATTTATCATCCATGTATGCAATTTTTTCATCATTGATTTTTTGGTAGTTATCCAACTTTGCGGAAAGTAAATTTATTTTTTCAACTGAAACTTGTGATAATTTTTCGGTTTCCCTACCGAGTTTATCCTTACTGGATTCATAGATATAGTTCAATGATTTATCAATTTTTTCTATTTGGGTATCTAAAGTAGTACTGAGGTCGTTGTATTTTTTTTGGTAGGACCTAGTTAAATCCTCCATTTTTTCTTCCATGTTGTGGTTAAACTTTTTTACAAGATCATTTACCTCAGTTCGAACTTCATCAATTTCATATTCTGTTTTCTTCAGTTCTTGTTTTTGGATATGAATTTGGTTGATTAAACTATTGTATTTATCTGTTCTTCTAAGTAATAAAGTAAAAGCAACACTTGCTAAAAATGGAAATAGAAATGCTATAAAACTAAATAGCTGGTTGAGTAATGATTCATTGATAACTAGAGGTGATCCCATAAATCCCTTTTACTTTTTATTTATTTGAGTCAAATTTTAACCTTAGCTTTCTCTCTTAGGTTAAACTTCTTCAATACTTATATCGAAACATCCCATAATATCATTAGAAATTTATGTCTCTCCCTCAAAAAGTAAGAGTTGAATAGTAGTTGCCCTGAATTGCTAGAAAAAGTTAGTATAAATTATGAAAAAATTCAACTTTTTTGAAGTTCAACAGGAAGGATCAGTAGCCATCATCTATCTCAATAAACCGGAAACTCGAAATGCCATGAACCTTGACTTTTGGTTTGAACTTCCTGAAGTCATTCATGAAATCAATGAAACATCTCAAATTAGGGCATTTGTGATCGCTGGTCGCGGCAAATCCTTCTCGGTGGGATTAGATGTTCCAGGATTTACTAGTAGCTATGAAGCCTATCTAAAGCCGAACATAGCTGATGATCGAAAAAAATTTTACCATCTAATTCAGAAAATGCAATCCGGAATCAATGCTGTTTACCAATCCAATAAACCCTCTATAGCTGTGATCCAAAAACATTGCATTGGAGGTGGATTGGATTTAATTGCAGCCTGTGACATTCGGTATGCCGCCCTGGATGCAAGCTTTTCGCTTAGGGAAGCCAAGGTAGCTATTGTTGCGGATATGGGTAGCATCAATCGTCTACCATCGATCATAGGACAGGGAAATACAAGAGAATTAGCATTGACAGGGAAGGATATTGACTCTACCGAAGCACTTCGAATTGGATTGGTAAATAAAGTGTTTGAGGACTATGAAACAACCTTTCAGGAAGCCATGAAAACTGCCCAAGAAATTGCAGAGAATCCGTCCATTGTGATAGAGGGTGTAAAAGAAGTGATGAGGTACTCCGAAGGAAAGCCACTAGATGCAGGACTAAATTATGTTTGTGTTTGGAATTCAAGTTTTTTGGCATCCAAAGATTTTGAAAAAGCAGTAGAAGGCTTTAAATCAAAGAAAAAACCTACCTACAATTAACATTGAATTTTTTTAATTTTACTAAAAAAGCTATACTAGAAGAAAAACAAAAGAGCTTCACTAAAGCTTATAATTTGTATGTTAATTCAGAAAATACTACTACATCTCTACATGTAAAGATAAAATTAATTTCCCGGAGAGCTTGGTGTCTTGAACAGGTTGGAAACCACGACAGTGCTGAAGAGTTAATAAAAAGTCTTACAGTGCAATACAAAGGATTTTCGGAGTCATTTCTTCAATCAGCCCTGTATTATATTAAACTTAAGAAATTTAAACAAGCAAAATTATATTTACATTCAGGAATTGAACAATTTCCGGACAGCACTGATCTGTACCTCACATTAGCCTTTATCTTAAAAGAAACTGAAAGATGGAATGAATCTATTCAAATATTAAAAAAGGCACTTTCTAGAGAAACACTCACCAAAGCAAAAAATGGAATAGGAAAACAAGATATTTGGAACGAATTAGGACATTTGTACTATGAAAGAGGAAATTATAACTCTTGTGTTGCATGTTTAAAAAAAGCAATTTCAATCAATGGTGATTTAATGAGTTGTTATAGCACAATTTCTAGAGCTTATCTTTATATTGATGATCCCCGTAGTACAATTAAATATATAGATTTACTCTTCCAAAAATTTGAATTTTTAGATATTGATGATTACATTTTAAAAGCGAGAGCACATGCGAGATTAAAAGAATTTCCTCAGGCAATGGAGTGTTTACAGGTTGCTTATGAAGAAGGAGAAAGTTTATTACTAAAAACAGAGGATATGGTAGATTTTTCAGAGTTAGTAAAAGATGGTTTCTTTGATACCTTTCAAAATCTAGAATTTGAATAACACTCTATCCCCTATTTTTGGTTTCCTCTAGATCATATTCTAAATTAGGAAATTTTTTCTTATTTCCATCCAAGCGATACTCAATCTTTTTAATATCAGGATAGTTATCAAAAATTGTTTTTTCTAATGCTAAAAATGTTGAATTTAATAAGCTCATTTTCAATTTATAGATATCTTCTTTATTATGTGATTCAATTTCATTTGGATCAATTAATTTTGAGTCAGATTCAGTTTCTTCTTTAATTTCATAAGTAGTTTTTTCAATCCGAACCTTCATTGTGTCTAGTTCTGCAATGAGTGAAGATTCCCTTAAGTCAATTATTAAAAGATCCTCTTTGTACTTCCAAATAGTTATTATAGAGTAATGAATATTGGGTAACTTCTTTAAATTTACACTTAAGTTTTTCTTATTTAAGTTTTCTTCTACTTCATAGTACGGTGGTCTACTTATTTCAATTGCTAACGTCAAAATAGAAGATCGTACATTTTTTAAATCAACCAAAACTTTCCTCTCTGAAGGAAAAACATTTCCAAGTCCATCGGAAAGATATAATTTCACAGGAATTCTTTTATCTGCTAGAGGAAGGTCTAGATCAAAAAATGTCAGAGGAACAAGCAAAGAGTATGGATTTTTTTCTGTTAGGTAAAAACCCAAGAAAAAATTTAAAGTAAGAATTGTGGATAAAAATAAAAAATAGTATTTTTTTGTTCCAGTATTTTGAGTTGCTCTGTCATAGAATGTTGGGTATACTTTTTTAATTTTTTGATAAGTTTCAATTATCTTTTCTTTCTGCATACATTTTTATTCCTTCACTAATTCCTTTTACAATTTTGTTTTGCATATCCCTATTAGCAATAATTTTAACATCATCCTCATTTGTAATAAACCCTATCTCAATTAAAACAGCAGGCATTAGATTTTTTCTAAGAACATGGAAAGTTTGTCTCTTTACACCCCTACTATTCATCCTATTTTTCATCTCTATCTTTAGCTTATTTTCAATAGAGTTTGCTAAATGAATACTTCTCCTTTGAACCATTGAATTGTACATATCACCAAAAATTTTCTTAATGATATATGGTCTATTGGGATTGATTATATTTTCCTGGAGGGTTAATTTTTCTCTATCTTCCATTACTGAATTTTTTTGTTCTAAATAATAAATTTCAAATCCTTTGGGAGATCTGTCGTCACCCTTAACAGAGTTACAGTGGATACTAATAAAAATACTATTTTTAGTCAAATTAAGTTGTTTATTAGAAATTCTTGATCTTTCTTCAAGAGAAAATATTTCATCCTTATTTCTAATTATAAATATACTTAATTTAGGATATTTTATTTTTAAGAACTTTTGGAGTAAAATTGCAATTTCTAGATTATAGTACTTTTCATATTCTTGGTAGATACTAGTTGCTCCATACTCCCTCCCACCATGACCTGGATCAATTATGATATTTTGTAATGAAATTTCTTCTGGAGAAATATTCTCTTTTTTATAAATTTTAAAGTAAATTTCATTTGGTTTATATGTTAATGAAAAATTTTCTTCAACTAAATAGTTAAATATATGCAGTAAAGCATCTTTTGAGATATAGAGTTCTTTGTCTTTGTATCTAACTTTTTTTATTAATCTATATACTTTCTCATTGTACGACAAGTAATGAGTATTATTTAAAAATGTTATTTTTTTATTATTATTACTTATTTCTATATACTCACTCAATGAATCTTTTTCTGAAATAATAATCTTTAAGGGATTTACTAACTGGGATGCTTTAAAATAATTTTCTTTTTCTAAGAAAATAATATCTTCAGATCCTATCTGATTATTTATTAAAAATAATAGAAATAAAAAAGATATTAATTTTTTATTATAAATCATTATAGGTTTCTCTGTAAAAAGTATGTTTTTCCAATTTTATATGAAAAAATGATAGGCTTTTTTTCCGCCTCCCGGCAGAAAAAGATAGTTATTACAGTTGTATCATTATAAATTTTCATAAAAGAGATATAGAGTTCAATTTGAATATTCTAATCATTATAAAAAAACTTATTTTCTATAAACTTTATGAGAAATTAAATAAGCTTTTTTAAATAAAAAGAACTAAATTTAAAAATAATCTTTATATATCATGAAAAAGGATTTATTATAATCCTATAAATGACTTTAGCTTATTCCATAAAGATTTAGATTTTTTTTCATCTTGTTTATGATCATTGATATCAAATAAATTCCTCTTTGTCTTATCATAGTTAGAATTTGACGTAGGTTCAAAATTATTAACTTTTTCAAAATCCTTCCTATGTTCTTGTCTGGGTTTTCTCTCATTAGGAGTTTTATTGAATTGCTTATTTTTTCCTTTTTCAATTTCTAAGACGGAGTCTGCTTTTTGGACTAAATTAATCGCTTCCTCTACAGGATTAACATATTCTTTCCTTGGTTTTTCCTGCTTAAACTTTCCTGGTTTATTTTGAGTGAATGTTTTTTTATTAGAATTAAATGCATCCCTTTTTGAATTCTTGGAATTTTTAAAATTACTATCCTTTTGTTTTTTCTTTTTATCAATAAATTCACCTGAATCAGATTCTCCTGAAGGTACAAATTTTTCAAAATCTCCAACCGGTAGAACCAATTCTGTATCCTTAACCGTTAACGAATTTAGTTTATTTCCTATATATTTTTCTATCTTATCCAATTCTTCATAATCCCTTTCTGAACAAAAGCTAATTGACCTACCCTTTTTCCCTGCCCTAGCAGTTCTACCAATTCTATGTACATAATTTTCTATATCTCCCGGTAAATCATAGTTATAAACAACTTTAATATTATCTACATCTATACCCCGAGATGCAACATCAGTTGCTACCATGAACTTATATTTACCTATTTTAAAATCTTTTAATAAACGAATCCTTTTCTTTTGATCTAACATAGATGAGATACCAGTAACAGGAATCCCATATTTTCGAAGGGTATTAACTATTTCTGGAACCATTACTTTTAAATTAGTAAAAATTATTCCTAACCCATCTTCTTTATCATTTAAAATATTATTTATTAAATATGGAATTTTTTCATCCCTACCCAAATGTACTAAACTTTGATCGATATTTTCAGTAACAATTTTTTCGGATTCAATCTTTATTTCAACAGGATCTCTTAAATATTCAGTTGCTAAGCGTATTACATAATAAGATAGTGTTGCTGAAAATAATAAAACTTGTTTTTCTGGGGGACAATGTTTCATAACATATCTTATATCTTTGATAAATCCCATATCAAACATTCTATCTGCTTCATCTAAAACAAAAAATTTAATATTCTTTAAATCTAAATTTCCTGATTTGATATGATCAATTAATCTTCCTGGAGTTGCTACAACTATATCAGCTCTATCAGATAATTCCTTTTCCTGTTCTTTGTAGCCAGTTCCACCTATGATTGTTGCAATTTTCTTATCCGTGAATTTTAAAAGTCTTTTAGCTTCGTCACATATCTGTAATACAAGTTCTCTTGTTGGAGCAAGTATCAAAGCGGTAGGACCCACCTTATTTTCTGTTAATATCTTTTGAATGATTGGAACTAAAAAAGATATAGTTTTTCCTGTTCCCGTTTGGGCAAGACCTGTGATATCTTTTCCTTTTAAACCTTCAGGTATTGCTTTTTCTTGGATGGGTGTCATGTCAGAAAAACCAATTTCTTTGATCGCATCTAGTAATTGATTGTTTAATTCTAATTCTGTAAATTTCATAGTTTTTTTAATTTTTAGCAAGAACCTGAATGGTGTCACCATAACAGGAAATATTTGCAAGTACCTTATACATTAGTTTTATTGGGGTTTTTCCTCGCCATCCCAGATCCCTATTAGGATGGTATGACATAGGAGCTCGAAAAACAATTTCAGATTTAAATTTTTTTAATAGAGATTTTAAAGAAAAAATAGAATAATCTACAAAATGATCAGAAGGGTGTGTTTTAAACCATTCCTCCGGATTAGTTTGAAATGTGGGTCCATAGAGGGAGGGTAATCCTAAAAAAATATATCCACCTGGATTTAGTAATGAAAATAATTTAGTAAACACTTTTTCTTGGTCAGGCAGATGTTCTATTACAAAAAATGCTGCTATAACGTCATATTTATTTGAATCTTGATAATCCAAAAAAGAGCCATTCTCTATTTCTAATTTTAAGATATTTTTTGCATATTCTGATTCTGTTTTTGAAAGCTCTATACCTTTGACATTATAACCTAATGATTTAGCCTCTGATAAAAAAAATCCTGCAGCACATCCAATTTCTAAAATTTTTTTCCCTTCTGGTTTTATAAATTTATTTAAAATATTTAATCTTTTTTTTGCTAGGTTTCTAAGATTGTATTCATCTTCATAATAAGTTTTATTATATTGATTTTTGAATTCTTCCATAAAATAACTAGATGAATACTCTCTATTTTTCGCATGTTTAAAAAAACATACTCCAGTTTCATTACATAAATCATATTGATCAGGATATTTTGGATGAGGAATAATTCTAAAAATGGACATATTAAATTGTATTCGTTATATTAAAAGTTAATATATGATCATCCTCACTCAATTGATTGATTAGATTTTCTTCTAAAAAAGGTGCAATGAGAATCTCTGCTTTATATTCTACTTCATTTACCCTTTTTTTTATCGATTCAGAGCCAATGAAAATTCCTTTGCTATAAATATCATTTTTTATCTGTGATATTTTTTTTCCTTTTTTGTGAATGATAGTCAGGGTTCGAGATCTGGGTTGTTTGTTATTTGTCTTGGATTCAATAAATCTAACTACATACAATATAAAGAGCACAATTGAAGTAGTAATCACTCCCAGCACATAGTATCCTGCTCCCACACACAATCCAATTGCAGAGTTAGCCCAAATTGTAGCTGCTGTTGTAAGGCCAACAACCACACTTCCCCTGCTCTGCATGATAGCCCCAGCACCTAAAAATCCAATTCCACTCACAACCTGAGCCGCAAGCCTTGCCGGATCACCAATTACTCTCAGTTCAGAACCATATATTTTTGCCTGAGACTCAAAAACTGATATCGATAAATTGATAGAGAGTATCATAACCAATGCAGATCCGACGCAAATGAGCATATTTGTACGTAAACCAGCAGGTTTTCCAGCTGTTTTTCTTTCAAAACCTATGACACCTCCACAAAGGGTAGCCAGGAACAGCTTTAAAAATGAATCTAGAATAGAATCTAACGACACACTTTCCATTCAGTTCAGGAAAGGATTATTATTAAAGAATTTTTTATTGTAATAGACATAAATTTTTTTTTATCTGGTTACATGAGTATTGCAAATTCCCTCAAGGACTTAGGTTTGGTTCTACCACCAGTTCCAAAATCTCTATCTTCCTACGTACCTGCAATGAGGACGGGTAATCTTATATTTACATCGGGTCAAATACCCATCGTGGATGGAGTTTTGATTTCTCCGGGCAAAGTGGGAGATATGATTTCTCTGGAAAAGGCTGGCGAATCTGCTATCCTATGTTGTCTTAATGCTCTGGCGGCTATTTCCTCTTTGGTTTCTTTGGAAGAAATTCAAAAAATAGTAAAATTGGGTGTGTATGTTGCCTCTGTGCCCGAATTTACAGACCAACACCTAGTTGCAAGTCATGCTAGTGACCTTCTTTTGAAAATATTTGGTGATAAAGGAAAACATGCAAGGTTTGCAATTGGAGTTCCCTGCCTCCCAATCAATGCCTGTGTTGAATTGGAGTTACTTGTAGAAGTATAATGAGATGAAGGTGTTTTTTACTATTCTTATGTTACCATTTTGGGTAATACGGTCATGGTTTTTTTTACTTTTGAAATTTTTAAGTTCCATTTATTCTTTTTGGTTACGACTTGACTTTATATACAAAGTATCTTTATTTTTTCTTATTCTTCAAATTATATTTTCTATAAAACCATGGATAAACTATGATATTTCTTTTACTGAAAAAATAGAAACCATTTCTGTATCATCTAAAATTAATCTTTATCTTTTTTTTCTTGAGATCGTACACTTATATATAATTTTATTTTTTACTAAATTTAGAGGTATAAAAACTATATTGTTAGTTCAATTTCTAATCTTTTTATTGTTTAATATAGGTATTTTTTTTCCTAACCCAATTGTAACTGATATCATAAATAAAAATGATTATAACTTAAATTCATCTATATATTTATTTGGATTATGGTCTTATATTAATTTTATAATTTCAATCAGGCTTTTTATAAAATATGATCAAAAAGTAGATGACTTGAATGTAACAGCTTCATAAGTTTCTTCCCCTGTCCCTAAAGGATAAATTATAGCCACTCTTATTTTAAATATTTTTATCAATCCTCCAGTTTTAGAATTTTGTGATTGTCCTCTTTTTTTAAGTAAATCACTCATCCTTGAATTAGAATCCTGACCTAGGATATCTGAAGGAGGTTTAGTATTTTTAGGGTTTTCGGCTAACTTTAATAAATCTAATTCTTCTTCTTTAATATCTACTTCATATTTATATCCCACATATCCAGGGATATCTCCACGGGATGAAGTTGTTTCTAACTTGGGAGTTGCATCAATTTGTGCTAATTTTATTTTTGCTAAAAAAACTGCATTTGTAAGACTAATCGATTGCCTTTGGAGAAACATTCCCCTACTAATCAAAGCATATGTTTCAGCCATTGCAAATGAGGCAATGGCTAGAGCAATGACAACCTCTATTAAACTAAAACCAGTTTTTTTATAAAGAGGATTCTTCATCATTTAATTTGTTGGTACCGTTTTCATTTCCTTTCGCTGTACGTGTAAAATTCCCATCTTTGACAATGACCTTTCCGTTGTACCTATAGTTCAAAACAGATTTTTTGATTCTATACTCATCTCCTAAGTGTATAGAAAAATCTTCAGAAACTCCGTTGTATGTAAATGGAATTTTAATTATACCTGTATCATACTTGATTCCCCGAATATCAACTATATCAATTAATTTTCCAGAAGATGAAAGTTTAACCTCCATTATTTTTTTTTCAGAAATACCCGTTTCGGAACGAACTATCCTATGTGCAAAATATTGATTATTATCAATGTCAAGTTGGAGTATAACAGCTTGGTTGTGTATGATAGCTGATTTGTGACAATATATGATTGCTGCTTTTAATTTTTCAGATACATCTGTAGCTGAGGGTCGTATGAAACTGGATATGGATGTGATACTAACAGAAAGTAAAACACCCATAATCGATACAACAACAGCAATTTCAACAAGGGTTAATCCCCTTCTTCGAGTAATAGATTTAAACCCCCTCGGAGGTTTAAATAGGTTCAATTATCTTTTCTGAAAATCAGAAGGCCATTCATCTTCTTTTAATATATTAAAATCAGAATTTTTACCTTCCCCACCTTCTTTTTTATCTTTGCCTAGAGTTACTAAAGCATAGTCTCCATTGTTATCAACTTTTAGCTGGTATGCTGTTCCCCAGGGATCCAAGATATCATTTTTATTTTTTGCAATGGGTTTGTAATTTTCAGGAACATCCCCTGAAGTGGGTCGTTCTACTAAAGCCATAAGTCCCTGCTCTTCTGATGGCATTTTACCGAATTTATCCTCGTATTGAGAAATATAAGTTGGGATTAAATTGGAATCTTTTCTTAGTTTGAGAACTGCTGTTTGGTCTTTCAACTCACCTGGCTTTATATTCAAAGCAACTAGTGCAATGATAGCACCCAAAATCAGTACTACAACTGAAAGCTCTACCAATGTTAATCCTTTCTTAAGTTTTAAAGTTAATTTTTTATTCTTTTTCATGGTTGTTTTCCTTATAAATTTTGAATGTCTTGGGTTAATTTATACATCGGGGTCATAATAGCAGCCATGATTGTAAATATCAATCCGCCCATGACTACTATCATAATCGGTTCTAAACTCTGTGTCATTGATTTTATTGCATTGTTTACTTCAGAATCAAAAATATCTGCAAGCTTACTCATCATTTGGGGGACTGTATCGGAGACTTCACCGGCAGAGATCATTCCTATCACCATTGGACTTAAAATCAGTGATCCCTGAAGAGAGTCTGAGAGTTTACCACCTTCCTTGATTTTACTGATAGCTGATCTTATTTCAGATTCAAAAACATGATTGCTCACTGCTACACTCACTATATCCAAGGAGGTAATTAGGTTCACTCTATTTGCTAACAACACACTCAGATTTCTTGCAAATCCACTGACTAATACTTTTTTAATCAAACTTCCAAAGATTGGGATTTTCAATACAAATCGATCCCACTTAGGTCTCCCATTTTTTGAATTTTTAAATCGAATAAAAAAATAGATTCCTCCAAATACCGAGCCAATCATCAACCACCAATAGTTTATAATAGCACTAGAAATTCCAATTACAATTCTCGTGATAAGGGGAAGCTCGGCATCAAATTGAGTGAATAACTCCTGGATTTGAGGTATTACAATAGTTAGTAAAAAAATTGCCACCACCAGGGACAATAATCCCATAATAAAAGGATACACCATTGCTACCTGAACTTTGCTTTTAAGTTCAGAGGATGCTTCCTCTAACTCAGCAAGACGCATGAGTGTTTTTTCATACTCACCCGTTTTTTCACCAACTGAAATAAGGGATGGAAATTGCTTTGGAAATACATCAGGATGTTTCTCCATAGCCTGTGACAAGCTAGACCCTTCTGTGATAGCCGCCTTCATTTCTATTACAACTTTCTTAAAATTTTTATTTTCAGTTTGGTCTATGATATTACTTAAACTTCTATCGAGTGGAATTCCAGCCCCAATGAGAGTACCGAGTTGTCTTACGAACATTCCAACTTCTTTTCTTGGAATACGGTATACTAATTTTGCTAAAAAAGGAAAGAGTTCTCTCTCCTTTTTTTCTGTATCTTCTTTAATGGTTCTAACATATAAGCCTTTATTTTTTAGCTTATTACGGGCTACCTGTATACTAGGAGCATCTACGATCCCCTTATCTTCTTTTCCTGCTTTTGAAAGTGCAATATATTGATAAAGTGCCATTTTTTCTCCTAACAAACACGGAGTACTTCATCCTGTGTTGTATATCCTTCAATTACTTTAATCTTTCCATAGAGTCGCAATGGTTCCATTCCAGTAGCTAAAGCTATATCATTTATCTTAGTTGCATCAGATCCTTGTAGTACAACTGACTTTATTTCATTATTCATCACCAGGAGCTCATAGATACCCATTCTACCTTTGTATCCTGTCCCCATACAGGCATTGCAACCTTCCCCTTTCATTAACTTTCCATCTATTAAATCTGATCTTTTAATATTGAGAGGTTCCAGCTCTTCATCTTTTGGAGTGTAAGGTTTTTTGCAATTTTTACAAATAACTCTCACAAGCCTCTGTGCCATAAATCCTAGAACTGTTGAAGTAATTAAATATGGTTCTATACCCATATCCACAAGTCGTGTTACAGCGGATGCAGCATCATTTGTATGAAGGGTTGAGAATACCAGGTGACCTGTGAGGGATGCCTGTATTGCAATTCTTGCTGTTTCTTCATCTCTTATTTCACCTACCATCACTACATCCGGATCCTGTCTTAGTATTGCCCTTAGACCTGTAGCAAATGTAAGACCAATTTTTTCTTGCATTTGCATTTGTGAAATTCCATCGAACTGGTACTCTACCGGATCCTCACATGTGATAATGTTTCTTTCTGGAGTATTCAGTTCAGAAAGAGCTGAATAAAGTGTAGTGGACTTTCCACTTCCAGTGGGACCAGTGACTAAGATAATTCCATGTGGATAATAGATAATTTTTTTAAATTTATCATAGATATGCGGCAATAGCCCCATGGTAGTTAGAGAGTACTTTTGATCCGTTTTATTTAGAATCCTCATCACTACCCTCTCTCCATATTGACAGGGTATAGTTGAAACACGGATATCTATGTCTTTTCCAGCTAATTTTAACTTAATTCTACCATCTTGGGGAAGGCGATTTTCTGCTATGTTTAAGTTAGACATGATCTTTATTCTAGAAATAATACCTGCTTGGTACGATTTTGGAGGACTTAAAACTTTGTGTAAAATTCCATCTACTCTGTACCTAACTATGACAGTTTTTTCATAAGGCTCTATGTGAATATCGGAGGCTCTCTCAGTCACTGCTTGGGATAGTATTACGTTTACCATTTTGATGATAGGTGCTTCATTTGATAAATCCAAAGCATCCGAATCAAAATTTTCTGCAAAATCTCCTAACTCCCCTTCAACCATCTCATCCATCATTTCTTTAGTGTCTGCTGTGGTTCTGTCAAAATGGGAGTGGATGATTCTATCTATTTCAGTTTCCGGACTGATATAAAATTTTACTTTAAAACCTTTTAAGAATATTTTAATGTCATCCATTGGATGCAAATCTGTGGGATTTGTGATTGCCACATGTACTACTTCATCTTTGAAGTCAAAGGGAACAATTTTACTTTTTTGGATTAATTTTAAAGGAATTTGTTTGAAGAGTTCTTCATGATTATTGAATTCTATTTTCTCATAAAATTCTAATCCGTGGAGTTTGGAGAGTGACCTTAGGATATCAAACTCCCCTGCTATCCCTTTCTTTTGGATGATTTGTCCTAAGGGAAGATGACTTTTTGATTGTGCCTTTAAAGACTCAGTGAGTTCTTTTTCAGTAATTATACCATCTTCAACTAGTATTTCACCGAGAGTCTTTCTCATCTCAACAATTTCTCTCTTTCTTCTGCAGTTCTTTCTTGGTCCATTCTTTTCTCTGCTGTGATACGATCTGCTTTTGAACGATTGTCAAAGATATGAGGCGTTAGGAATACCATTAGATTAGTTTTTACCATTTGTGTGGTAGACCTTCTAAAAAAGGATCCAAGAATTGGCAAATCGCCAAACAGAGGAATTTTGGTAACTTTTCTCTGTCGATCAGTAGAAATCAAACCTCCAATCACTATTGTTTGCATGTTATCAACAGTGATCGTGGTTTTAACGTCTCTCTTATTAAAAGTAGGGTTTCCACCTTGGGTGGATATACCAGCTATATTTTTTACTTCTTGGTAGAGCTCTAAGTTAATTTTGTCATTTTTATTGATATGAGGTGTAAACTTTAATTTAATTCCAGTAGGTCTATATTCATAATTATCAACTGTAACAGCATTGGAACCACCCAGTCCCGCATTTCTACTTTGAGTTCTAACAGGAACATCCTGCCCCACATTGATCTCTGCTTCTTGGTTGTCCATTGTTAGGATTTGGGGAGCAGATAGAACATTGAAATTTTCATTGGTTTGGTTAGCATTTAAAATACCTATGATTTGGGGAGATCCGGGCCGTAAAAAGCCCAAGGAAAAACCGGACAGAGTATTTACCTGAGTGGGTCTACCTTTGCTATCTATGATCCCCCCCTGAGATGCTAAATTTGAATTGAATTGAGCATTTGCTTCTCTTCTCAATCTCCAGTCTATCCCAAAATCATTCAGATCAGTTGAAGTGAGTTCAACAATAAGAACTTCTAATAAAATTTGTTTTCTTGGAAGGTCTAAAATTTTTATTATTCTCTGGACTTCCTGCCATTCTTCTTTTGTGGCAGTTACAATGACGGAATTGGAATCTTTGTGTGCTACGGCTTTTATCTTTTCCCCTTTTTGGGATTGCTGGGGTTTATTTGGATCTACAATTTTGCTATCTACAACAGGAACATCTAATTTTGTGAGAACAGCTGTCAGTTTTTCAGCTTCGTTGTGTTCCAGTGTATAAATATGTATGTCACCTGCAGAGGAGATAGCCCCGGGTCCCTCAAATTTTTGGTCTAATTTCTCAATCATTTTAACAAGTTTATTTACATCGCTAGAAGAACCTGAAATAACTAAGGTATTTGAATTTCTATAGACTATGATATCAGTATCCTGAGATGTAACACGCTTTAAAAGTGGTTCTAAATCTTGTGCGCTGCTTTGGTAGATAGGAACAATTTGTGTGATTGTCTTATTTTGCTTAAGATCTTCCTCTGGAATGGGATCTCTACCTACTCTAACGATATTAGTTTTAGCTAGGGCATCTTTTAGCTTAACAACTTTTATTAAATCATTTTCTTCTACCAAGCCAAAACCTTGGGCTTCTAACACTGATTTTAAAAATGAGAAGGCATCCTTTACTTCTACTTTCTTTTGTGATATGATAGTAATTTTTCTACCCTTTATAGATTCATCTACGAGGATATTTTTTTTAACAATAGCGCTCATTCCTTTTAAGAAGTCTTTTAATTCCGTGTTTCTCCAGTCCGCTGTAAAATATGCCTTTCCATCTTTGCCAACATTAACTTTACCAGCCTGCTTATTGTTTTTTTCATCATCTTGGGTTTCTTTAGTTTGCGGGTCCGTATCTTGAGTTTTTAAATGAGAACTCGCAATAAATAGTAAGAGAGCTGTAAAAAATGGAAGTATTTTCTTAGACAGATTCATTTATTCCTTCTAGGTAAACTTTAGTTTCGAACAGTGAACTCATAGGTCAAGCATTTCCCTTTCCTATCAATATCAATTATTATCTTATTTGAGTTCTTTATATTAGACCATAGTTCCATCATTTTCTCAGTTTCATTTAGGGGCATTCCATTTACTCTACGTATCACATCACTGTTCCTTGCACCAAGGGCATAAAAGATATGAGTAGATGGAACCTGATAAATTTTATATCCATCTATTTTTCCATCGACAAGATTGGGGCCGAATCTGGCATCTTTATAAATATCAGCAGGATTTTTAAGAGTTCTCTCAAAATCCATCCTGGAAACTATTTTCTTTAGAAGGGGACAATTTCCGTCAATCGGAGAGTTGGCAACTACCTCAGGTGCACTCTCTATAATTCTTTTTTTTGCTTCACCTATGGTCTCACCAATTTCGACTCGAACATTAATACCGTCCTTAAATAAGACAACATGGTGTTGGGAAATATCCTTTACTCTATAACCAACTACTTTCTGACCAATACCATATTCCTCTGCTTCTTCTTTGTCCTTTTCCTTTGCTGTCATCCTAGCAAATAAAGGAGAGCCAGAGATTGTCCCAGTCACTAAAAATTCTTGTGCACCCTGAACTTCTTCTGTTATGGAGGGAGCTGCACCAGCCATTGCTGGATCTCCAGATTCAGGAACAGCCATAGCTCCCCGTATCATATTGCCAACTACTGTCTCTTCATATAGACTCACAGGTTTAGGAGAAAAGTTTGAGGCAAATGATCTATTATTTTTAGATTGGTTGGACTTTGGAGACATTACCAAGGAATCGGTAGGAAGCAATTGGATGATTCCCACCCTAACAATATACGCAATAGAATATGATAAAAATATAACAATTGGTAGTAGGGAATAAAATGGATATTTTTGAAGCCGAATGAGGAGAGCATTCATCTTGTTTCCCCTAGAAATAATTTAGTTATGGGAAGAAACTATTCCACTCTCAATAAAAAATCAAGAGATAAAAATAATAACTTTTAGAAATAATTAAAAATTAAATGTAAATTAATTATTTATGATTTGGTATTTTGTGGATCTTTGGCAGTTACAATTTCAATTTTTTGAAGTGCAGATTCTGGATTTATAAACTTTCCTCTATGCATAACTTCAAAATGTAGATGAGCACCAGTAGCTGTTCCTGTTCTTCCAACGGAACCAATCACAGTTCCCATTTTTACATCTTGTCCAACTTCCCCTATGGTAGTGGAACAATGTGCATAAACAGTTTTGTATCCATCCTTATGACGTATAATCACTGTATTTCCATAACCGCCATTTCTACCACGAAATTCTATGATTCCATCAGCTGATGCAATCACAGGTGTTCCAACTGGTGCGGATAGATCAAGACCTGAGTGGAAGTTGTTGATATTTGGGTTAAATGGATCTCTTCTATAACCAAAACGAGAAGATATTTTTGCTGTGACGACTGGGAGAGCAAAAACTTTCATTTTATAGATAGTGCTAGCTGTTTGGACTTTAGGGACACTTATATTGATTACTTGGTTTACTCGAATACTATCTGTTTTGAGATTGTTGAGTTGTTTTATGACACTTACTTTGGTGCCAAAATTTGCAGCAATTGTGCTTAGGGTATCTTTTGGTTTTACTTTGTAAGTAGAATTACTTTTCTTTTCAGCTTTTACTACAGTGGTTGAAATCAACCTGGATACTTTTATATGAGATGGTAACTTAAAATTAGTTCCTGGATTTTTTTTGTAAGAAAAATCATCTTCTGAATCAGGTTGAAATAAATCCCTCAATTCAGGATCTAATTCACTATTTTGGTTATTTTCTGAATCTATGTAATCTTTAAGTTCATTTTCAAAGGAATCAAAAGGATTAGCATATAGAACAGAGGAGAAAAAGACTGCTAATAATAAGAATAAAAACATCCACAATTGTAAAATCATCTTTTAAAAACTCAAATCCTTATTAAATTATGTCAATCTACTTTTTTACATTTTTTGGTTTTTCTATCTCAAGAGAAGAATAAAAAACCAATTTTTCATCTATTAAACTTTCTATAGATTCTAGTGTAAAGTCAGAACTTCGAATATCATCATTGATGAGATATGTAACCATCTTCCCAATCGCAATTTCTCTGTCAATATTACTTGGGAAACATTTTAATTTTAAAATAGTGGGTGTAGATTCTATCCATATTTTAACAAGTGTCCCTTTTTCTAGAATTTCTTTACTACTGATCGTCAGATTTTCTTTTAAGTAGTAGTTTTTATTTTTATAGTACTCATTTAAATGAAAGACCTCATTTTTTTTAATTACTCTTCTTTGGCACTGAAAAAAAGAAAATCCATGTACAATAATAAAGAGATAAAAAATGAACTTATTTTTTATCAATGGCAGAAGCATACTCTGTAATATAACCATCCAAATTGACGACTGCATGGGGTCTCCATTGGAAAACCCCAGATGTGGAATCAAAATCACAGATCTTCTTATCCCTCCAGGATGAGAGGAGATTTTTGGTTATTTCTAAGATTTCTGATTTTTCTGAAAAATAACTATAGATATTAAAGGGATAAAAGAGTCGAAAAACATTGATTGGAATTTCGGAATTTGGTTCAATCTTGTCATACTTTCCTGAAAATTGATTTCTAAGGTATTGGTAGATATTCCTTTGGTTGCTATATCTACCTTTAGGTATCCAACCATGAGCCCCCGGTCCCAAAGAGAGGTAATAGTCCATTGCCCAATATCCCATATTGTGTCTGCATTCATAGCCCGGGATAGCGTAATTGGATACTTCGTATTGTTTTAAACCATAATGGGCAAGGATTCCCGGAAGATCCTTTAATAAGTCAGATTGGAGCTCTTCATTGGGTGGTAATTTTTTATTTTCTAAAACTTCTCTACTATAATTTGTTCCCTTTTCTAAAGTTAGAGCATAACAACTCAAGTGTTTTAGGGGGTATTCCAGGGCATGTTCAATATCTTTTATGAATTCTTCTCTGGTTTGTCCGGGAATTCCATAAATCAAATCTATCCCAAATCTTTCAATAGGACTGTCATGAAGAATTTGCATGATTTTGGAGTACTTGGCGGGATCATAGAATCTATCTAGCATCTTTAAATGTTGTTCATGAAAAGATTGAATGCCAACGTTGATTCTATTTACACCCAAATCATTGATCTGGTGTAAAAAAGCAGTGGTTATATCTTCAGGATTTGCTTCTAAGGTTATCTCTAATGAAGATTTAAATTTTAAAGTGGTTCTTAAATACTCTAGAAAAGATTCAAATTCTTCTAGGTCTATCAATGAAGGTGTACCACCTCCAAAAAATATAGATCGAAATTCTAAATCCAAAAGGGATGGATCATCTTCAATTCTTATTGATAGCTCTTTTTTAAAGATAGTAAATATTTCATTTTGGTTGATGTTTGCATTTTTACCAATTCCCTCTGAGTAAAAATCACAGTAACCACATTTGTGAATACAGTAAGGAAAATGGATGTATAATCCCGCCTTATCCGTCCTTTTGGTGAGAGGGGACATGGCTGCAGAAGAGGAAATTTTTATTTTTTGGTTTTCAGAATCAGATTGCATGGTTGTACCTTTTCTTGGGGAGAAGACTGAAAAATTCTTCTAAACATTGATATTTGTGATGCCTTGGTAATTGAAAATGACAGGATTGTAGAAACATTTGGACTTTCTGGAAACCTCAGGAAAGGTGAGCCAGTATGGAGCAGAATAAATTCACTGTCAGGAGTTAGCTTCATATATTTTGATATTTTATCTAGATCTGGTTGTGAATTTGAATCCAATACAAACCTAAACTTTCCACCTTTCTTTAGTGCCTTGAGAAACTTTTTTTCAGATAATACAGTAAATCTATTTGTTTTAGCTTCTTCAATTAAATATTTTTTAGTCAGAAAAAATTGGTAAGTAACTGATGATTCAGGCGGGAGAGGAGTAAATGGAGTATTCAATGATTTAATAGACTCAGAAGATATTTTTAAATTGTACTCTTTGATATTGATTTTTTTATACTCTGCTATCTTTTCTTTTATTTTATTTTCCCTAGTTTGTAAGGACAGTAGTATGTCTGGTTCAACAATTTCAATGGTTGAGTTAGAATTTTGAAACAATCCAAATTCAATTTTAGCTGAGATTTGCCTTACCAATGCTTCTGTGAGGAAGTCTTTGTCCCCTACTACAAATTCTTTCTTTTTAATACCATCGAGAATCATATCGTAGTACTCTGCTGTTGTTTTTCCCCAGCTTGTAAGTAGTACAATGTCAGCTCCTGATAAAATGGCAAGGTTGCCTCTTTTTTCTTTCTTGTAATTTTTTGAGATTGCATCCATTTCCATGGCATCAGTCATAATTATTCCATCAAACTTAAACCTTTCTCTGAGTATTCCAGTGAGTATATCTTTTGAAAGTGTAGCTGGAAAGTTTGGATCAATTTTTGGATACACAATATGTGCACTCATCACAGCTCTAGCACCATTTTCAATTGCTTTTTGAAAAGGTATCAGTTCAAAATTTAATATTTGCTCAAGATCTTTGTCAATGATTGGCAAACCAAGATGACTATCCACATTTGTATCACCATGTCCTGGAAAATGCTTTATGACAGGAAGAGCTCCTCCATCCCTAGCACCTTTTTCGTATGATGTGGCTATTATATTAACTGTATCTAGATCTGATCCAAAAGATCGTGTGTTAATTACAGGATTATCGGGATTGTTATTTATATCCAAAGAGGGAGCTAAAAGCAAATTGATACCGAGTCGATTTAGTTGGTAAGATGTGATAAATCCAACATCATAGGCATATTTTTCATTTCCCGTTTGACCGAGAGCCATAGCTCCAGGGAATTCTGTAACACCTTTTTTCACACGTACTACTCTTCCTCCCTCTTGGTCTGTAGAAATAAAAAGTGGAAGAATTTTTTGTTTTTTTGCCTGATTTTGGAGTGATTCCGTTAGATCAAAAATCTCCCTTGACTTTCCTAAATTTGTGCCAAAAAGTATAACACCACCCGGCTTGATTCGTTTGATTTCAGAGATTGCTAAATCATCTAATTCTTTGCCTGGAATAGAGATATGTATCACTTGACCGGCTTTTTCTTCATCTGTCATTTTTAGCACAATGTCAGTTGCTAATTTTTGGATTTTGTTCTTTAGTTCAGTTTTATCCTGTGGAAAAGTTGGTACTACAGTTAATAGGATAATTAGGATAAGTAAATGATTGATTTTTTTTTTATAATTCATATAAATGTTTAACTATATTTATATAAAATATCGGTATTTGCAAGTTTTTTATAAAAAAAATGAACTATGGAAATGGAAAAAAGGAAGGAGGAAAAAATAGTATGGGAACAAATTTTTAAAATTTATTCCCACTATAGTTAAAGGTTATTCTTAAATTCCACCTAGGCTGTTAACAGTTTTTCTGTCTAATTCTAATGAATTTCTTCTGAGAATAGTATCAACTTAGAAATAGCAAGTCTGAGCTGATTTTCTACAAGCTTCAATGTGTAAAATCTTGTTTCACCACTAAAATCCTTGTATTCGCTTTTTGTTTCTTTATCAATAGTTCTTACTTCTACAATTGCACTTTCTTCCTGACCTGGAACAATACTTAGAACTTTATAATCAGTCATGATTCTATTGTAATAGTTTTCTTTTTCATTTACATGACGGATATTTT
>CAMCZP010000020.1 GCA_945887855.1 Leptospira interrogans serovar Manilae
AATATCATGTTATTAAAAATATCCATTGTACTACTAATATTAATTAGTATACTATCTTACTATATATTTAGACCAATTTCATCCAAGCCAACACCTGCTAACTTCATCTGTTTAAAGGAAGCAGATGGCGATTTCCAAACAATTGAAACAAAACCAATCCATATCTATGGAATTGGTTTGTCTTACGCCAAACACATTGAAGAAACAGCAAGCGAATTTGATCCAAATGCCCTTCCTGTGGTCTTTAGAAAGGATTTAATTACACTTTGTGATACAAAAGAAGGTGTTAAATATCCAACTTCTGAGGAAGTGATTTCTCATGCAGAAAAATGGGAAGTTGGATTGGGAAAAAAAATAGAGGAAAATCACCCTAATATCTCTCCCCTCTTGGATTATGAGGCTGAATTGGGATTTATCTTATTGGAAGATATTCAAAAAGAGCAAATAAACGATCCTAGTTTTGTTCCCAAAATTGGCTTTTTTATAGCAAATGATCTATCTTCCCGTTCGCTTGCGGTCTTGGGAGAAGGTATGGTAAATCGATATGAATACTGGGGAATGTCCAAAAGTTTTCCAAATTTTTTGCCAGTGTCTGAAAAAATATGGATCCCAAAAAATCTTGTGGAAAATGGCATACCTTGTGTATCACTTAAAACTTTCCTAAATGATGAAGAAAGACAAAACGAAAAAACAAGTGGAATGATTTTTACACCCAAACTGATGTTGCATTCTATTCTCGAAAACTACCCCACTGATACATTAAAAAAAGGAGATAGAGTCATTATGGGAACTCCTGGAGGAGTTGCTCTTGTTACACCGAGATGGAAAGTTAGACTCGCCAATCTTTTAGGATTCAATCGTTTTACAAAATTAAAGATCGTCTTAAAGGCAGAAAATAAAAGGTTTTTAAAACCAGGTGATAAAGTTACAGTTAGCGGAGAATGGCTAGGAGAAGTTGAGATAATTATTTTAAAATGAAATAATTTCAATTCTATCAAAAGGTAAAAAGCATGACAAAAAATCCCTTTTTAGAATCCTTATAAGTATAGAAGAAACTACTTTTAGGGAGCCCACAATGGCACATTATTTCGATACATCCGATCTCGCAAAATTTGGAAATATTAGCAGAGTAAATAAAGAACTCGGCGATAAATACTTTGATTACTACAATTCTGTAATGAAAGCGGGAGCATTGAGTGAAAGAGAAAAAGCACTCATTGCACTAGCTGTAGCACATGCGCAAAAATGTCCATATTGCATAGATGCATATACATCAGCTTGTTTAGAAAAAGGAGCTGATGAAGAGCAAATGAGTGAAGCTGTTCACGTTGCAGCCGCTATGGTTGCAGGTATCACATTAGTTCATAGTGTGCAAATGCAGAATAAAATCGACAAATTGAGTATCTAAATGATTTCCGTAGAAGAGCAAAAAAAACTATTGTCTACTTATAGTACATCTTTTTCTACAAAGGTAGACTCTTTTCTCCCTGCTCTTAGCCTAAAGACATTTCAAATCAATGTAGGACGATGGTGCAACCAAACCTGTCGTCACTGTCACGTCGATGCTTCCCCTAAGCGAAAAGAGGCTATGAATCATACCATAGCAGAAAGGTGTATTCAGCTAATAGAATCCATTCCAAGTATACAAACAGTTGATATAACAGGGGGAGCACCAGAGGGAAATCCTGAATTTACTTATCTGGTAAAGGAAAGTAAGAGGCTTGGAAAGCATGTGATTGATCGATGTAATTTGACCATCTTAGAAGAGGAAGGCTTTGAGTATCTTTACGAATTTTTATCATCTCAAAACATAGAGATCATTGCCTCTTTGCCTCATTTTGCAAAATCTAGAACAGATAGCCAACGGGGAAAGGGAGTTTTCGACAAGTCTATCATTGCATTACAAAAGCTTAATAAATTGGGATATGGTAAAAATATTTCTTTATCTTTGGTTTATAATCCTACTGGTCTTTTTTTATCTTCCTCTCAATTGCAACTTGAAAGGGAATTCAAAGAAAATCTGTTTGAACAATTTGGAATTATATTTAATAATTTGTATTGCATAAATAATCTTCCAATCAATCGATTCTTAAATTCTCTCTACAATGGAGGTAAATTTAACGAGTATATGGATGTTCTCTGTACGGCATACAATCCTGCTACATTAGAAGGACTCATGTGCAGGCATCAAATATCAATAGGGTATGACGGAACAATTTATGACTGTGATTTTAACCAGATGCTGGAATTGCCATCCGAAAAAGTAGGGCACATAGACAATTTTGATCTAGATCGATTTTTAGGCAGAAATATAGTTTTGGCAAATCATTGCTTTGGTTGTACTGCAGGGGCAGGTTCAAGTTGTGGAGGTGAGATTGCATAAACAACTCATTATTTACTAATAGCATTACTACTTTATGAAGGTATTTCTAAGTATAATCTTACCTACATTTAACGAATGTAGGTCTTCTATTCTTCCTAAAATTCTTGATAGCTTTGCTTCCCTTCAAAATTTTGAATTGATCGTTGTAGATTCAGAGAGTAAGGACAGTACATTAGATATGATTCAATCTCATAAAATTTTTATAGATCATCCTGCATATCTTAAAATTATCTCCACCAGTTCCAAAAAAAGAGGAGAAAAGTTAAATTTAGGACTCCAGTCAAGCGAGGGAGAAATCATTCTATTACATCACCCAAGAAGCTTCCTAGAAATAGATGGTATTACTAAACTTTTTTCCTTGAGTCAGACGACCCAATGGGGAGCATTTACTCATCTTTTTGATAGAGATCATCCTTTTCTACGTTTTACATCTTTTTATTCAAATAATATTCGAGGAAGGTTAAAATCAATTTACTATTTAGATCATTGTATTTTTGCAAGACGTTCTCAATTGATGGATATAGGCATTCCTGAAGTTGAAATATTTGAAGACACCCTCCTTTCAATAAGACTAGCAAAAGTATCAAAACCCCTCCTCCTCCCGAATAAAAGTACTACATCTTCGATTCGATTTGAAAAAAATGGAATTATATTCCAATCTATTTTAAATCAATTCATGAAAATAGGTTACTTTTTAAAAATTCCTTTTCCAATTCTCAATCAATTTTATGAGAGGAGTCTAGAGCTAAACTCTAAGTATAGATAGAGATTACTGTTTCTTTAAAAAGAGTGTGATCATCTGAGAGGAAATTATTTATATAATCTTCTATTTCATGCATAGTACAAGAAGAATAAATGTTTACTTGTTGGAGTTTCCAAAAATTCTATCGAATAGAGGGTTTTAATATTGAAAGTCAATGAGTACTATAATGGAAATGTTACATCTATCTCTTTTTATGGAAAAGATTGTCCAGCTACTGCAGGGGTGATAGCTCCCGGTGAATATGAATTTTCAACACAGCAAAAAGAAATAATGACTGTTACATCAGGAATACTAGAAGTACAACTACATGGTGAAACTGGTTATAAATCATTTTCACCTTATGAAAGTTTCACTGTTCCAGCAGGAGAGAAGTTTAAAGTTATTGCTAAAAATGATGTTTCATATATTTGTTTGTACTACTAATTTTAAAATTTATAAATTTTTCATTAATAGGCAATTATGAGACAGCGAAAAATAGTTACAATATATAGAATTATATGCTATTTCACTACCTTTTACTTTTCAGTACTAAGCTTAATCAATTGTTCTCAATCTGAACAAATAAAAGATCAAGCTTTAGAAGAAAATTCATTTGTTGAAAAGAAAATTTCTACAATGTTTAGTAATTTTCAAATTAAAAAAGAATTAGAAGAAAGTATTTCATATGAAACTAGATTTAGAGATCCTAAAGCTATTGTTATACATTCAACTGATAAATATAACTTAAAAGATTATTTAGAAAATTCAATTAAGTATAATTTCTTTTTTCATATTTTAATAGATAAATCAGGAAATATCTTTCAATATCCTAGCTATAAAAATAAAGTATTTAGACTTATTCCGAAAATGGATAAATATGTACTACATATTTCAATAGAAGGAACAGAAGATGAAATACTTAATAATTCGCAGCAACTAAAAAAAGTTACAAATTTTATAGGAAACCTAGCAAATAAATATTCAATACCATTGGAAAATAAAGATATATCTTCTGAAAGAGGTATTTTTACACATACTCAAGCAAAAAAGAAGTATGGAAATTTTGTAGATATGAGAGACTGTGGTGGAGAAAAAGTTCTATCAAAAATTCTTATGGGATTATCAGGAACTTACTCTTCAGAGCCAGAATGGAAAGACAGATTTTCAAAAGAATGGACTTTTAGAAAAGAAGATCCAAAATCTAATCGCCTAAGAGAAGAATTTACTCATGGCAGAGGTATTACAATTTCCCCTATTAGTATTCTGGAAAATGTAGAAAAAGATTCATCTGGAGTTGTGCCTGAGGAGTTTAGAGTAAAATATACTTTTGACCAAAAAATGGATCCTACTTGTATCGTACTACATTATACTGCTATTAGCGATTTTAAACAATCTTTAAAAGTTTTAGAAGATCGTAGAGTATCTGCAAATATAATGGTTGATAAAAATGGCAAAGCATATCAACTTTTAGATTCATTAAATCACACTGCTAGAGCTGCTGGCGGAACTAATAGTGCATGTATTCAAATTGAGATCATTGGTAAAAATACTGAAGAACTTTTAAATAATGAAGTTCAAACACAAAAAGTAATAGCATTAGTAAAAGAAATCTCAAAAATATTCAATATACCAATCAATAATCAAAAAATTGAGTCTTTAAAAGGTGTCTATTCACATACCCAAGCAAAGAAAAAATTTGGAAGGTCAGTAGCACTCATAGGTAAAGACTTTGATCCAGGAGAAGAGTATATGAAAAAGGTGATTGAAGCAACAGGTTCGAAGTACTACAGTGAAGAGGAATGGTATGGAAGAACAGGAGAAGATTGGATAATCCTCTATGGGGACTTTCAACCATAGGAATATAAATGATAAATGCTATAGAAATTAAGAATATCAAAAAAAAATTTAAGGATTTAACTGCTGTTGATGGTATCTCACATACAATCAAAGAGGGAGAATATGTTGCCTTATTAGGACCGAATGGAGCAGGTAAAACTACTCTTGTAGAGATGCTGGAAGGAATACAGTTTCCAGACGAAGGAGAAATCCAAATTTTAGGAATGAAATGGGATTCACATGAAAACGAAATACGAAAAGTTATGGGATTTTCTCTCCAAGAAACTAAATTTATAGATAAGCTCACTGTAGATGAAACAATGAAGCTTTTTTTTAGCTTTTACTCATCAGTAAGTAAAAAATCAGATGAAATCTTAGATTTAGTAGGTCTATCCATTAAGAAAAAAAGTTATGTTGAAAATTTATCTGGAGGACAAAGACAGAAACTAGCATTAGCGATAGCACTTATAAATAATCCAAGAATTCTTATATTAGATGAGCCTACAACAGGCCTCGATCCTGGTGCACGTAGAGAGATTTGGAATATACTACAAGAATTAAAAAAGCAATCAACAACTCTAATCTTAACAACTCATTATATGGAAGAAGCAGAACAGTTATGTGATAGAATTGTATTTCTAGATAAAGGAAAAATTTTAGCTAGTGGTACATTATCTGAACTTTTAGAACTGAATAGCTTAGGGGAATATGTTAATTTTGTTTTACTTAAAAATGATAAAACTATTAATTGGGAATCACTTCCTGGTTTTAGAAATATTTATTGGAACGAAAAAGATATTTCAGGAAAAATTCATGTTGATGATATTATTAGCTTTCTTCCTCTATTTTTAAAAATAATAAAAGATAATAATTTAAATTTATTGAGTTTTGAATGTAAAAAAATGACTTTAGATGATTTATTTTTATCAATGACAGGAAGAAGTCTTGGAGATTAAATGTTTATTCAATTAATATTAATGGAGTTAAAATCTTTTTATCGTAATCCTGGGATTATTTTTTGGGCTTTTGGATTCCCTCTAATAATGGCTGGTGCATTAGGAGCTGCTTTTAGCTCTAAAAAAGAGAGTATTCGAAAAATTGGAATTATTGGTGAAAACTCTATAGAAATAGTTAATAAATATAAATCTATCCCTATTCCTGAAAATAGTTATTCTACATTTGAATTTATTTCTTTAAGCAAAGAAGAGGCAATTGTCAAAGTTAAGCGAGGTGAGATACAATTATACGTAGAATCAAATGAAGAAACTAATTTTTATTTTGATCCTTCTAACTCTGAGGGATATCAATCTTATTTATTGCTAGAGAGATTGGAAGGTAAATTTGAAAAAAAACCGTCAAAAATTATTCAGATCAATACAAAAGGTACGAGGTACATTGACTTTTTAATTCCCGGGCTATTAGCTTTGGGGATCATGAATTCTTGTGTTTGGGGAAGTGGTTGGACATTGATTGAATTTAGAATTAAAAAATTAATGAGAAGAATGATGGCAACTCCCTTACCAAAATGGATTTTTCTTTCCTCTCATATTGTAACAAGATTTATATTAAGTGGATTAGAGTTTTTTTTCTTAACTATATTTTCATACCTTATTTTTGATGTAGAAATTCAAGGCTCAATCTTGGCACTTTTTTTAATCTTTATATCTGGAAACTTTACATTTTCTGGAATTGCTATTTTAATGTCATCAAGAGCTTCAAGTACCCAAGTTGCTAATGGATTAATAAATTTAGTTACATTCCCAATGACAATCTCATCTGGTGTATTTTTTTCTTATCACAATTTTCCCGAATCTGCAGAAAAAGTTATCCAATACTTCCCCCTTACCTTACTCGCAGATTCTATAAGAAGTATTTACAATGAAGGTTCTGGTCTTGTAGATGTATTCATTCCCATTCTCATATTAAATGCTTTAGGAACTATATTTTTCTTTACTGGTTTAAAAATTTACAAATGGGATTGAACTCCTTCCTTAGTATGGGATATTTAAAACCTTTTTTATATTTTCCTCATTTACAGGTGAGATAATTCCTTTTTCTGTTATAATTCCTGTAAGATTTTCTGCAGGGGTTACATCGAAAGATGGATTTAATGCCTTAGCTCCTATTGGAGCCAGTACACCTTCGGGAATATAGTTTTTTCCATTTTCATCTTTTAAAAATGAGTTTTGTGTAAGTTCATCTTCCGATCTCATCTCAATATGTATTTCGCTTCCATATTTAATTTTAAAATCGAAACTTGTAGAACTTGCAGCAATATAAAATGGAACACTAAATTGTTTTGCGATTATAGAATGACTGAATGTTCCAATTTTATTCGCGGTATCTCCTCTTGATGTAATACGATCAGCCCCAACTATAACAGCATCTATTTTTCTATCATTCATAAGCCATGCACTCATACTATCTGCAATTATAAAACATTCAATAGCTTCTTCTTTTAATTCCCATGCAGTCAACCTTGACCCTTGGTGATAGGGTCTTGTTTCACTTGCATAAATTGTTAGATTATATCCTTTATCTCTTAATTCTCTAAAAATGCCTATTGCTGTCCCTATTCCAGCTGTTGCCAATGCTCCTGTATTACAATGAGTTAAAATTGATAGTTTTTTATCATACTTCTCAAAAATCAAAGCTCCATTTATAGCTATATTTTTATTTGTACTATAATCCTCTTTAAATATAGTATCAGAATATAAAATAGTCTCTTTTACTATATAATCCAATGAATGAGAATTAAAGATATCTTCAGAAACTAGACTTATATACCTCTCTATAGCCAATTTTAAATTAACTGCGGTAGGTCGGGATTGTAATAGTTTCTCAAGCTGACTTTTTAAGTCTGAGTAAGTTGGTTTTTGCTTTAGATTTATTAGATAGAGACTAATCCCATACATTCCTGCAAGTGCGATTGCCGGGGCTCCTCTAACCACCATCTTTTTGATAGAATCTATCACATCATCCAAGGTTTTGCATTCTATATACTCCCTAGAAAATGGGATTTTTCTTTGGTCTAGCAAAACTAGAGTATTTTCATTCCATTGCATTGATTTTAATTTAATTTTATCTGACATATTATTTACCTCTATTTCGATGAAATACCCTGCTTGACTAAATTATCCCTCTTATGGTATGTTTAGAATATGGCAAAGAAAAGATATGAGCAAGGGTTTCAATTATTCGGTTTTCCAATCCTTCATCCTTTAAATATTATTTTGATTTTGAATGTATTAGTGTATCTCATTCAAATCAGTGTAGTTGAAGACTCCGACCCTACACTTTTATTTACCATTGATAGATTCTTTGGTCTAGAACCAAGATCTTTTATAGATGGAAGATATTGGCAAATCTTAACCTATGGTTTTTTCCATGCTCCTGGAGGATTCCTTCCACTTCATTTAATTTTTAATATGTATGGATTTTATCTTCTAGGTATGAATATACTTCCCCGACTAGGAAAAATAAAATTTGTATCTCTTTATATGTTTTCTCTATTAACCGGAGGAGGAATGGTCGTACTTAGTTCATACCTAGGAAAGTTTTTATACGGAACTGATACAACTATGATGGTTACTATTGGTGCAAGCGGTGCTATTTTTGGACTTTTGGCAATGTTTGGATTCTTTTATCCAGACCAAGAAATATGGATTTTCTTTTTTAATATCAAAGCAAAAAATGCTGTTTGGTTTTCACTTCTCTTAGGGGGTATTTTTGCATATTTGGGATCTGCTCCAATTAGTAATACATGCCATTTAGGGGGAGCACTGGGAGGAATACTTTTTTATCAATTTTTTGTTCGCGATAAAGATGATAGTATTCTTATGGAAGCAATCACAAGAGCTGCCCAGATTGTGGATAAAGTTGAAATCAAAGAGTTACCTGTTCTGTCTAATAACCAATCCCACATCCGAAAAGTTACTAATTTAAAAACTCTAAGTGAAAAAGAATCCTATCTTTTGCCTCTTCAAGTTAAAAATGCAAATATTTGTCCTCCTAATACATTTAACCTAGAAGATTCATACTGTTTACAATGTGAATGGTTAGTGAATTGCCTACTTAGAAAAAACCAACAGGAAACAAAAAGTGAATAGTAATAATTTTTATAAATTATCACTTTTGCTTACAATAATGATTTGCTTTTCTGTTCTTTTTTCTCAAGCCATTTCCTTTCCTGATACTGATGGGGATGGTATCACAGATAAGTTAGAGATATATGCAGGATTAAATCCCAAGGAAGATGAATGCCAACCCCGTAAGTGCAGGGGAATTTCTATCCAGGGATCAATCAATGGTGAGTATCTTATATTGCTAGTCGGTCAAAATTTAAGTATGAAAGAAAAGGGTTTTAATGGAGAATCCAAGTTAGACTCCATTAAATCTGTTGTGAAAGAACATATTCAATATTCTCCTAATTTTATAAAAATTGGAGCATATACCTACGGAAGACAGGGATGCTCATCTTTAGATGAAATCCAATCCCCATTTAAGAGTGGATCCAAATCGTATTTAATCAAAGAAATAGAATCACTTAATCCATTAGGAAGTAGTTCTATTGCAACAAGCATGGATCGACTTTTTGAAGAACTAAAAGATAAAAATGGTAAATTTAATATCCTCATCATTGGAGATGGTTCTGATACTTGTGAAGGAAATGTGAGTCAATCACTTCAAAACCTGCTCGGTCTCAATTCCTTTCAAAGAGGAATAAAAGTTTTTTTTGCAGGTGTTAATTTATCACCAGAAAAATCAATAGAGTTAGGAAAGATATTTGATTCACCCCATTCAAAGTTCATTGCTGTTAACTCAAATGGAGACTTAAAGAAAATTTTTGACCACCCAATAAAAGAAGTAATCAATAGTTTAAGGGGAATGGTATGTATCCAAGTAGAACTAGATGACCTCATCCGTTGCGAGTCGAATAAGATCAACCAACTCAAAAGAATATCATTAAAAAAACTTTCTAACCCTATAGACAAAGATTTTAGCATTGAAGAAAAAGATTACCTTCTCCAGCAAATTCCAGTGGTTGAGTCTAGATCAAAAATTAAATTGAAAACGTATGACCAATTTAAAAAAGATTCTTCAGGTAATTACCAAAAAAAAATAATAGAACTCTCTAAAATAATAAATTTAGAATCCCGGCAGGAATAAAATACCGGGAAGTTTAAAATTATTTATTGAAATTCAAATCTCTTTTTAAATCCTTCTACTATTCTTTTGAAGTTTGGATCTTTTTTCATTCTATCATTTATCTTTTTAATAGCTGAGATAATAGTAGTATGCTTGGTTTGAAACATTTTACCAATTGTAGTTTTATTTAATTTGCAAATATCAAATAAAAGATACATAGATATATGTCTTGGAATTATATACTCTGCTCTTCTACTCTTGCTAGTAATATTTGATTTTTCTTGAGAGTAGTACTCACAAACAACATCTAATATTTTTTCGGAAGGAACTTCAACCCTACCATGCTTCTCCAATCTAGATTCTAAAATATCCTTAATTTTATCCTCAGGTAGAATTAAAACATTGTAAGTTTTTTTATAAAGAGTCAATTCATTCAAACAACCAATCAAAGCCCGAATATCAGATCGAAAATTTTCTTTGATAAAAGAAATTGAATCTTTTGTTAACTCCAACGAAAGCTCACGGGATCTTGTCTCAATAATAGACTCCCGAACTTTGGGATCAGGTGAACGAATCTCTACTTGGTATCCAGTAGCGAATCTAGATCTCAATTTATCTTGCAAGGGAAGTTCATGAATAGGTCGATCGGAAGCTATGATAATTTGTCTCTTCCTCTCTGATAAATAATTAAATAGATGAAAAAATTCTTCCTGCGTTTTCTCTGCGCTACTATTGAGTTGGTGAATATCATCAATGATCAATGTGGTATATGACTGGTATTTAGATCGAAACCCTTCGATATTTTGCTTATTTTGAACATTATAAACAAACTCAGATAGAAAACTGCTAATAGGTATATATCGAACAGATTGACCTGGTATTTTTTGGATAGCAGCTCCTATAGCCTGTAGCAAATGAGTTTTTCCTGTTCCTACCTTTCCAAAAATATAGAGGGGATTGATACTTCCAGGTTTTTGAGCAACTTCTTTACAGGCTGAAAATGCAAGGAGATTAGACTCACCGGTGTGAAAATTTTGAAATGTATATTCGGGATTGAAATGGTAAAGATCTTCATTGAATTTATCTTCAACAAATCCAGAAAGTGGTTTCTTTGACTCTTTATCAACGAGGATTTCAATTTGAACCTTATTACCTAAGACCCTTTCCACTGCATCTTCGATAAAATGTTGATATTTTTTTATAACATGGTCTTTCACCATTGCAGACGGTGCCCTAAGAACTAGCCTCTCCCTATCAAAATTTTCCATAGAAAGTGGTAATATAAATGGATCATAGTACATGGGAGGAATTTGTTTAGATACTTCCTGTAAAACATCAGGCCAACTCAGTGTCATTGTCTCTCCAAAGTGATTACTCTAAGAGTCTATTAAATACACTCCCCTTATAAATAAAATCGAATTTCGGTCTTGTACTAATAGTTTTTTAAAAAAAGTTGACATAATCTGGGTTAAAAATAATATTATGTCTCATTATTTTTTTTAAAAATCTTAAAAATAACTGATTATGTCACTTAAAGTTGGTACAATTTATGAATCCAGTACAAGGAAAATGTAAATAAGAAAAAAATATAGGGTATGTATTTATTCTTTATGATTGACCTAATTCTATAAAAAGAGAAAGTAAAGAGCTGAGGGAAATGTACATTATGATGAAAAACTTTCTATTGATTGCATTACTCCTTTTTTCCGGGATTTCAAACTGTGACTCGCAAAAGAAAGAGAGTTTGGTATTGAATGATAAACAATTTGCATGTTATGTGCTAGCAATTTGTACACAGGAAAGAGGGGTTAAATTTGGAATGGTTGGAGATAGTTGGACTGACTTACTTTATGGAACTAACTTTATTGAAACATTCAGGATCCAACTAGAAAAGTACAATGATTACAAGATAGTTGGAGCTACGCTGGGTGGAGAAACGATAGCCGGAGCAATTTCAAAAGGATCACATTTACGGGTTATAGATAATGCGGGATCAAGCATTAAATATATGCTTCTGTCGCTCGGAGGAAATGATATACAGGGTGATCCTGGTGCATATAAAACAAATGGATTTACAACAGAGAAAAATTCTCGTTTCGCATTGTATAAACAAAATCTCCGTGAAATGATTGCTACAGGCAATGCATATAAAATTTCTAAATATGGTGGAGAACCTCTTCTCTGGATCATACATGGATATGACTTTGCATCACCGGATAATGGTAGTTCTACAACTTGTCGATCTACATTAATAACTGCGGGTTATACTACTGAACAAATAAATGGAACTGATACCAGTTTTAGTTTGCCTGGTACTTTTAATGAATTTAATGAAGTATTAAAAACTATGACTACAGAACAACCCTATTTAAGATATATTGATTTAAGGTATACGCTTGGTGCAACTGTAGCAAACAATTATACATCTACTGCTAGTTTGTATTTAGACTGTATACATCCTAACTCTGTTGGTTTTAGAATCATTGGTGAAAAATATGCAACAATATTAAAGGGGTATACTAACAATGAAAGGTAGGATATTTTATATTTATTTAGTTATTATTTTTCTCACAGTTGTATCACTTTATTCCGAAAGTTCAGAATTTGGTCATCCCCTTAGAATAGAACCTGCCGGGATTTATAATAAAGTGAGAGTAGACGGTAACTATACAGAAAGAAAAGCTAGTAATATTTTTGAAAAGGATAGAAATCTCTCAGCTGAAGGAGAGTTTATTTTCTTAGATAAGTTTTCTATAAAAGGTGGCGGGGGTGCTACGAAATACAATAGTACAAATACAAATCCTACGCTACAAAATGATAGATGGAATCTAGGACTAAAGTTTGCCAATGAAACAGGTGGAAAAGTAAGGTTTGTTTGGGGTGCTGGAGTAAGAGTTTTTAATAAACAAATAGGAGAAAATCCTAGGTATGACGTAGCACCTGACTTATATTTAGTAAGACCTAATTTATCATTAGGATTTGGTTTAGGTATTTTAGAATTTCAAGCAGATTTATCTATGCTATCGGAAACAAATACCAAATTCAGAGAGGCTAACAATAAGGATTTCAGAAGATTCTACCAGGCAGGCGGGTTGGTCTCTTTAAATTTAGGAAGCCTAAGGCTCTTGTTAGAATCTGAATATAGAGTTCCTTATGATAAAGAGATAGATTCTCGCTCAAGATTTTGGAATGTATACCCCGGTATAAGTTATAAAATTTTTGATAAATCCATGATTAGTATTTCAGGACAATTTCCTGTCAATGGAGAAGTAGGAGAACAGGGCAAAGGATTTAGATTTAGTTTTTTTCAATTTTTCTAGTTAATGACATCTGTTTCACGTACGTTTCTTTTTATTTTTTTTTGGTTATTTACACTTTTAAGTTTTTCTTGTGTTCAAAAAATTTATCTGGATCCTATACAAATTAAATTTTTTCCAAATCCGGATGAACTTAAACCAGACTTATACGAGGAAGTGATTTCTTTTTTATATCCTAAAGAAACCACTAAACAACAAGAGAACGTACAAACAGATGAAATTTTAGATTCTGGAAATAATTATATTTATCTTAAAAATTTTTATGATAAATTATATGATTTAGAAAAAAACAAAGATAAAGTAGTACGAATCCTCCATTTTGGAGATTCTATAATATGGGCTGACATCGTCACATCTAAATTAAAAACAAAATTTCAAGCCGATTTTGGAGATGGAGGGAGAGGGGCTGTACCCGCATTTTATAAATTAGAACGTGCATTTTTAAACCATGGAAACCCAACTTCTGAATCTTATTTTATACGTGAAAAAGCAAAACCTTGGGGATCTCCAAATCATAACATTGGTTTTTTAGGGGAAACTTTCATCCCATCATACCCTGGGTCTACATCAATACAAGTTCTTGGGAACAACCAGAATCCATGGGTTAGAGCAGGAATGATACTTAGACCACGAGGGTTAGACTCTCCTGTGACCATCAATATCAATCACACAGGCGGGAATGTAACAAAATCAGAATCACTTCCATCGGGGAACTGTGAAATCTATGAATATCCAATCCCAAAATCAAATAAAGTTTCATTTAATTTTGAAGGCACACCCAGTTCAAGCCTACCATTTATAGATACATTTTTTCTTGAAACATCTTACGGTATATCTTACTCACCTGTATCTGTGATGGGACTAGAACTCAATGATCAATTGATTTCAGATGAAGACAAATTTGAATGCGGAATGAATAAGTTTAAGCCTGATTTAATTGTATTACAATATGGAGTTAATGAATCACAAAATCTTTGGCTCTCAAATGTTAGAACAACAGAATTCTATAAAAATAGTACAAAAAAAGTATTAAATAGATTTAGAGAAAAGTCAAATAATGCTGATATTTTAATCATTGGACCAGTAGAAAGAATCCGCCAGGACTCCTCTGGAAATTTTATTACAATGCCAGAAATGATGAAGATAAGGGATGTATACAAAACTGTTGCGAAAGAACATAAAGTTGCTTTTTATGATAGTTTTTTAGCAATGGGAGGTGCTGGAAAAAATAAAGAACTATTTCAAAAAGGAATTATACAACAAGACAGAACACATCTAACAAGAGCTGGGGGAGACTATCTTGCTGATTTATTTTATATAGATTTTTATAATCAATACCAAAAATACTTGGGGTATCAAAATACCCAACGTGAAAAAAAAAAAGAATCTGAGATCAAAGAAAATAACCGAGCTGTTAACTTTACATCCAAAGCTTACCTTTACTTTTTTTCTCTAGTTTTTATATCTATTTATATTATAAATAAATTCCCATACTTAAAAGTTATTTTTTTATTATCTTATTCTTATTACTTTTATATGAGCTGGAATATATATCCAATTATATTACTTTTATTTTCAACAATAACAGATTATTTCCTTGCGATAAAAATTGAATCCTGTAAAAAATCTGGTAGTACAGGAAAACAATATCTAATACTCTCTCTATTCTTTAATCTAGGGTTATTATTTATATTTAAATATTTAAACTTTACAATTGATATTTTTAATAATTTTATATCTTTAATAAATTCTGGCTCAGAATTAGATAAATTAGATATTTTATTGCCCGTAGGTATTTCTTTTTATACTTTCCAAACACTCTCTTATACCCTTGATGTATACAAGGGTAATATGAGTGCAGAGCATAGATTCTTTAGATTTGCTTTGTTTGTTACTTTTTTTCCACAACTCGTAGCTGGCCCTATAGTAAGAGCAAATCATTTTTTACCTTTTCTAAATCCATTTGTAAGACATTTTTCTCCCACTTATGAAAAATTTTCAACTGGAGTATTCTTTATATTCAATGGACTATTCAAAAAACTAGGAGCTGATTGGATCGGAGCTAACTTAGTTGATAGAGTCTACTCTGCTCCGGATATGTACTCATCATTAGAAATTTTAGCAGGAATCTATGGGTATGCTTTTCAGATTTATGGAGACTTTTCAGGATATACTGATATAGCAATAGGCTCAGCAATGATTTTAGGTTTTAATTTAACTGAAAATTTTAATAGACCTTACCAATCGTCATCGATAACTGAATTTTGGAGAAGATGGCACATTTCTTTAGGCTCTTGGTTTCGGGATTATTTGTACATCTCACTTGGAGGAAATAGAAATCATGTGTATACTAACTTATTGATAACTATGTTTTTATGTGGTTTATGGCATGGCGCTTCCTATAATTTTGTACTATGGGGTGTATACCATGGAGTTTTTTTAGCACTGGAAAGAAAATTTAACTACCCTAGTAATTTAATAAATAGAAAATATTATAGCCTAAATACAAGTCTTGTAAATATAAATTCAATATTTATTTTTACAAATATTAGAGCAAAATTTCAATTATTAAAATCAAATATTAATAGATATATAAAATATAACTTCCATGAGTACCTTCGAATTTTTATTACTTTTCATATAGTTGTAATAGGATGGTTGTTGTTTAGAATGGAATCATTTGAAAGTTCTACAAAAATGATAGATATAGTATTATCATTTTCTTTAGAATCCCCCAATTTAGATATCCAGATACTATTAGTTTTAGGTATATTTTCGGTACTTCACTTCTCTCCTACCCTATTCAAAAATTTATTAAAAAACGCATGGTTACAAATTCCCTCATCATCACAGGGAATTTTTGCAGGTATTTTATCAATAGGATTGTACAACATTTCTTTAGCTGCTCCGAGAGCGTTTATCTATTTTCAGTTTTAAATATATAAATTCATAGAAGTATGTTGCATAACTGATTTTAAAATGTCGCTCCGAGTCAATATTCCCAAAAGTTCTGAGGACTCTCTGGAAATAATGGGAAGTGCTCCAATTCTCTCTTCAAACATTATTTTTGCAATTTCACGAATTGCTGTATCAGGATAAGCAGTTAAAATTTTAGTAATCATTATGTCACCTACTTGAGATTTCTCTATGTCCATAGGTGACTTTCTGTAAAGATAAATCATATAAGATAGTATATCTTTTTGGGACACAATCCCTAGAATTTTTCTTTCTCTTGAGAGAATGGGCAAATATTTGATTTTATTCTTAAGCAAACTATGTTCTGCTTCAGACAAAGTAGAGCTTACGTTAGCTGTGATCACAGCGGGACTCATAATCTCTCGTGCAAAAACAGGAATTGCACTCTCTTCTGGCTTTAGATCATCCTGGGTATAAGGATCTGTATTGGAACCAGGTAGAATACTCAATGTGTTTTTAGATCTTTTGTGGGACTCTTCATTCACCCGAATTGACTTATCAGGCACTCCCTGGTAAGATGGGGTAACTCTTTTGATAGATTCCTGCTTATTTGCAGGAATATAGGGCTCTGCAACTCCCTGGGTAACCCAAGTAAACATAGTACCATCCCTTTAAAGTATTAAGAATACTTAAAATCAATATTTCATAAAATGCAAGGGAAAAAAAATATCCATATTTAGTCTCTTAAAGGAAAATTACTTCTCCTACCAAGATTGTTTTATAGATAACTGAAGTTAAAACTATTTGTAAAAAAAATAGATTTGATTTTGTAACTAGAGATTGTGTAATCTAGCGTAAAGGATTCAAAATCGTGTATAGACTTCTATTTCTTTTTCTAATCTTTCTAATTACATGCAAACCCGCAGTAAAAAAAGGAATAGAGGATCCCTCCTGGCAAGAGGAATCATTGAAAATTTCTTCTGAGTTATGCAGTATATTTGTAAAATGTTCAGAAGCTACATTGCAAAAAATTCCAGACTATATGGCAAAGCAAGCAGGCGAAGAAATATCCCCAAATAATTGTATAGAAAAAAATAAAAAGAGTAATGTATACAATTTAAAAGTAAGTGATCCCGAATCTATAAAAACTGCCTATAGAGAATGTGCAAGTTTTATTAAAACCTTATCTTGTAATGATGTAACTAGTGGAATGATACAACAAAATAATTTTTGTAAAGTTGTTTCATTAGCTCAAATGAATAAAAATTAAAACTATATGCTAATATTTTTAATATGTAAAATTTTATTTATATGAATATAAAAGATTATATGATATTTCATAGAAATAAATTTTTTATATTTCTATTATCATTCCTATTTACAACTCATACTTTTTCATCTCCTGTTTTTGAAATAAATAAAAATATTTATAATCTTTCGCTAGGTAACTATCTAGAATATTTAGAAGATAAAGAAGGAAAGCTAGATATAGATACTCTTACTTCAAAAAATGAAGAAATTGTATTTTCAAATATAAACAACGACATATCAAATTTTGGTTATACATCTTCTATTTTTTGGTTTAAATTAAGTCTTAATAAGCCAAATGAATTAGAGAGGAAAGTATATCTCAATATCCAAAATAGTAATATTGATAAAGTAGAAATTTTTGAAGTCTACAAAAATGAATCTAAAAATACTAACATAAAAAAAACCAAACTAGGTGATCAGTTTCCAATATCTAATAGAATTTTTTTCAATAGGGAATTTATTTTTATCCCTGAAATTAATGAAAATATATCAGAGGAAATTTATTTTAGAATAGAAACATCATCTTCAATGATTTTTCCTTTGTTTATATTAGATGAAGAGTCCTTAAGCAAAGATATTTTAAATAGGGAAATAGTTCATGGAATTTACTATGGAGTCGTACTTGCTATTTTTTTATATAATTTAATAGTATTTATTTCAATAAAAGATTTAACATTTTTTTATTATATATTTTATATACTGGGTTTTGGATTTCTTCAAGCTGTTGAGCATGGTCATGCTTTTTTATATCTTTGGCCCGAATATCCAGATTGGCAAAGAACTGCTTTTCCATTTTTTATGGGAATAACAATTTCATTTGGCTCTCTTTTCACTAAATCATTCTTAAAAACCTCTTTATTTTCTCAAAAATTTAATAGATACCTTTTATTTTTATGTTACTTAGGATTTCTACTTCTCATTTTAGGTTTTATATTTCGAGATATTATAATTAATTTTATATCAATCACTTTAGCTGTGATAACTGTGATTTCAATTTTTATAACTGCAATTAATGTTTATAGAAAAAACTTTGAACCATCAAAATATTTTTTAATTGCTTGGATATTTTTTTTAATTGGAAGTATCGTTTCTCTTTTTAGGCTCTTGGGTTTATTTAACTTTCCTTTTTATAGTGCATACTCTTTAGAATTTGCATCCATATTTCAAATCATAATACTTTCATACGCACTCACTGCAAAGATAAATATAATTAAAAGAGAAAACCAAGAAGCTATTAGTAGAACAGTAATTTACCAAGAACAGGCAAATGCTGAATTAGAACAAAAAGTAAAGGATAGAACTATAGAATTAAATAAATATTTATTATCTATAGAAAAAGATCTTAAAATGGCACGTAACATTCAAATGAATATTTTACCTAAAAATTTAGATAAAATAGTAAATTTTGATGTCACTACTTTTTATCAACCCTTAGACGAAGTTGGTGGAGACTTTTTTGATGTATACCAAATGAGTAATAATAAACTTAGAATTTTAATTGCAGATGCAACTGGGCATGGAATTCAAGCATCAATGGTTACTATGACAATTAAAAGTGAGTATGACAGTTTAAAAGTTTTTTTATCTGACCCTGGTGAATTAATTGATGAACTACAAAAAAGATTTGTGGAAATTTATAAAAATATGAAAATCTATTTTTCAGCCTTCATTATTGATATTGATTTAGATGAAGAGATGATAAGCTATGCATCTGCAGGACATCCAAATCAATACTTAATCCAAGATGGAAAAATAATTGAACTAATCAGATCAGGTCATATAATAGGAATGCTTAGTAATAAACAATGTACTACCAAGAAATTACCCTACACTAAAAAAGATAAGATACTACTATTTACAGATGGCTTGTATGAAGAATTCAATATTCTAAATGAACAATTTGGAGAAGAGAAGCTTATAAATCTTATAGAAGAAAATATAAATTTAGGAATGAATGAATTGGTCGATAAATCTTTAGAAGCATTAAATATTCATTTAAATAATAATTCAAAACAGGATGATATTACTATAATAGGTATAGAAGAAAAAATAATATGAATATATTCAAAGTAATTTTTAAACTAAATAATCCTTATATATGCATGTTTTCTATGAGCAATCACCACCAAATATTCAATACATTCAGATACCCTAAGTTTCAGAATGATTCAAATAGATTTAAACCAATTATACCATTTCACTTTTTTATAACTATTTTTTTTGTAATACACATTTTCTCTTCAAATCAAATATTTTCGTATGCACCACCTGAACGAGAAAAACCATTTATTGAATATTTTAAACTAAATGAATTCCCTCAAAGCCAAAATATCATAAAATTTATGAATGTAGGATTAATTATAAGCAATCACTGCGTTTCCCAAAAATCAGGAAAAAATTACCGCCGGGAATGTGGTGCATGGAAGCCTATGGATGTTTTGGAATCAGGTCGGTATATAAAGTATTTCACTCCAAATAAAGTTTTACCAGATATTAGAAATCTCCGTTCTGTTAGCTTTTTTATATGCCAACAGGCAGGTGGAAGTATTGCATCTGAGGTGATAGAATTTACAGGAGGAAGAGATGTTAATCCTCTCGACTTTTGCCAATTTCCCGATAATTCTCTACTTGCCCTCATATCAATAGAAAACTATATAAAAACCATCCCAAATTTTTCTAAGACAGTTACTTTTGACTAGAGTAAACCATCTTTCATTAATTGTTCTGCATGATCAATTAAAGTAGTTTTTACATCTGTAAATTTTAATCCTAAGTCTTTAATTGTATAACTATTATCAAATTTTATACTATGGCCAATATTTTTTTCTATATAGCTATGAGTAAATCCCATCAAAGGACCAAATAGCCAAATTAAAAAATAAGGAAGAGTTGAAGAGGGGAGTAGAAATTTATTTCTAAAATGATCTCTTAAAATCTCTGCCATTTGTAACATAGGCATTGAATCTGAACAAATTATATGTCTGCCTTTTGCATTTTCATTAAAACTTGCTAATATATGAGCTTTGGCTACGTCTCTTACATCTGTTATACCAAACCATAACTCAGGAACTCCAAGAAAAAAAGTTCCATTACACAATTGTTGCATTGTTTGAACACTTGTAGAATCAATTCTTTTTGATAATGCAGGCCCCATAACAAATGCTGGATTGATAACAATTAAATCCCATCGATTTTGTTTTCCTGCAATCTCCCATGCTTCCTTCTCTGCTAATGTTTTTGAGTAACTATAAGGATTATGATTACTATTGCTTGTTGTATTCCAAAACTCTTCTGTGTAAGAATCTTTATTTATTGATTTAATATCAATGTTATCTCCATAAATTGAAGCACAACTTGATGTAAGAACTACCCTCTTTACACTTTGTACTGCATTTGCAGATTTTAGCACATTAGCTGTTCCCTCTTTTGCAGGTTTAATCAAATCAATTTCAGGATCTTTTATTTTTGTAACAATAAATGGTGATGCTGTGTGAATTACAACTTCACAACCTTCCATAGATTTTTCAAATGAATCCGGTTTTAATAAATCAGCTTCAAAAAATAATAATTTGCCAGGAAATGATTCTGCTATACTTTCAAGATGCTTATATTTCTCTTTATCTTCAATTTTTCTTATGGTGGTGTGAACAGTATACCCATCTTCTAAAAGATACTTAATGATCCATGATGCTATGTATCCTCCGCCGCCAGTTACTAAAATTGGTTTATTTTTATTAATTGTCATACTTTACCTTTTTAATTGATATCCTAAAAACTCATTTAAAGTTTTCACTACTATTGTTTCATAGTCAATCATGATATCATTTTATCTTATCTTATTTTTATATTTTATAGGCTTGGGTGCAAACTTATCTAGTCTCTCTCCCTATTTAATTGCAAATTTTGGTAAAAATGCAGAATGGGTATTTATATCTATCCAAGCAATGGTTCCTGTTGGAACATTATTTGCAGGTTGGATCTCTGATAAAACCAAACAAATCAGAATCTTTTTGTATTTTGGTATGGCACTTACATTTCCTGCCCAATATATGCTTTTCTCCTATGCGGATAATTGGGAAATTACTTTGGTTTGTGCGGGGACATTACGATTTTTACTCTCTGCAAACTACCAATGGATTGTTATTGGTGCCCTTGAAAAAATGGGAGAATCTAATTTTAGCAAGATACGTTCTTCCGGCACATTAGGTTTTTTGGTGATTCAACTTGCTTTATTTTTTCTTACAATTCCTGAATGGCATATTCTTGAGTCACCTGAAATAGCTGGAAAATTCGGTAGTATATTTTATATACTACCTCTCTTATTTCTACATAGTATACCCAGAGAAAGAGATTCAGAGCAAGAATTTAGATTTAGGGATGCATATCAATTTATTTTCAATAAAAATATTCTTATTTTCTTTGTCTTATCCTTCTTTTTTTACTCGGCATACCAAGTAACAGATAATTATCAAGGAAGATATTTTCAATTGTCTTATGGTCTTGGATCTGTTTATCTAAGCTGGGTATTTGCTGTACTACTAGAGATTCCATTTTTACTTTCAGTCACTAGAATTGTGCATAGATTCCATTTTTTTAGCTTGTTTTATCTCTCTATAATCGCTGGATTTATACGCTTTTTATTTCTAAGCTTTTCTGTGAAGGGAATTCCTATAGAAATACTTCTATTTTTTCAACTTCCACATGCTATTTTTTTTGCAGGGTACTACATGGGAACAATTCATTTTTTTAGAAAAACAGTACCTTCTCATATTTATGGATCGGTATATGGTTTGTATAGTATTTTTGCAATGTCTCTAGGTGGTATGACAGGAAATTTAATATCAGGAACCTTACTATATTCTAATTTTGGACATTGGATACTTGAAAAAATAAATATAACAATAGATAATTCTGAGAAAATACAATTTCTCCCAGTGTTCTTGTTTGTATCAGTTGTATTACTTTTTATCTTACCATTTTTTATTTACTTAAACCTACGTTATAATTCCCAAAAAAAAGAAATCTAAAATCTATTCAAATCAACTATTTTTTATGATAAGATTTTTCATAGACTTCTAGTAATTGATCCACAGAAGAATCCCAGTTAAACCTTTTTGCATTATTCAATCCTTTTTGCTTCAACTCTGAAGAAGAATTTTCTAACTTATTTAGTGCCTCTATAAGCTCCATGGGATTAGTAGGATCAAAGTATAGAGCTGAGTTTTCTAAAATTTCAGGCATCACACTTGCATTAGAAGAAACTATAGGGCAGTTAGAAGCCTGAGCCTCTACAAGAGGAAGACCAAAGCCTTCATACAGAGATGGGTAGAGCAAACACTTTGCTCCACCATATAGAAATGGAAGTTCTTCGTACGGTATCTTAGGAATAAATAAAATAGAGTTTTCAATTCCAATTATTTTATTTTGAATATAATCAGGTATGACTCCATCTGTTCCCGCAATGACTAAAATTTTTTTAATTTCTCCTGATTTATATCTTGAATGAAGAGAATCAATGAGAAACTGAAAATTTTTGTGTCCCTTTCCAATCCCCACCGCTAAGTAGTACTCATTTGGTAGATTGTATTTTTTTTTGAAAGCAAATACTTCATTTTCAGATCTTGGATAAAAAACTGTATGATCTACGGCATTATAAATTATTTTAGTATCTGACTTCGGATATCCAAAATACTTTTCTAGATCTTTTGCTGTAAAATCAGAAACAGAAATTATCTTTTTGGAGTACCGTAGTAGACGAAGTACTATCTGAAGATATATTCTTTTTAGTTTAGATGGAAAAAAATCTCTCATAACATAGGGAGTAAGATCATGAATAGTAACTATACATTTATTTATATAAGGTATGGGATAATTAAAATGGGGAATATCCAGAAGATCCATATTTTTCATTTCTGAATGACCCAAGAGTTCTGAAATACTATAAACTTTAGCATAGTAAGGTACTATCTTAAAATTAGAAAGTTCAGGATACTTTTTTAAAAGTTCTGGATCACCAAATAAATAAATATCAGGTTTCATTGATTTTTTTGAAAGATATAATAATATGTGATACAATCTTACTCCAATTCCTGAATGTGCAATCATTCTGGCGTCAATGCCCACTTTAAAGTTAGAACTAAGAGAACTCATATTATTCAAGATTAATTAATTAAAATGAAAAGCAAGAAAAAACCTGTAAGTACATTTAGATACTAATCGATACTACCTATCTTTCTGATCAAATAATATAAAGTACATCAATAGATTGGTAATTTTTTCATTTGAACGATCATTTTTTTTATGTAGTCTATAGAATTAATTATGATTGAATATAGATGACTTAATTTTAAATTGCGAATTATGTATATTTTCGCACACAAAAATATTCTAGATGCAGACCAATTTTCTAAAGAAGACCTTGATTTCCTAATAGATGCAACAAATAAGATGAAACATATATATGCTTCCAATCGGGCATTTGGTATTTTACATGGAAAGCTATTGGCATCCCTCTTTTTTGAAGCATCTACCCGAACTAGGCTATCCTTTGAATCAGCAATGGAGAGATTAGGGGGAAGGGTAATTTCAACTGTTGGGTTTCAATTTTCTTCTATATCAAAGGGGGAAACCTTATATGATACAATGAAGATGATTGAAGCTTATGCTGACATTGCTGTCATACGACATCCAGTAGAAGGCTCTTCAAGAATTGCTGGCGGGGCAGTGAAAATGCCTGTTATAAATGCAGGGGACGGAGCAGGTCAACATCCTACCCAAGCTCTTTTAGACTTATACACTATTAAAAGTGAAAAAGGTACTATTGATAACATAACCATAGGATTTATAGGCGATCTTAAATATGGAAGAACTATTCATTCTTTAATTAAACTCTTAAAGTACTACAATGTTCATGTCTATCTAATATCTCCAGAAGAGTTAGTTCTACCTGAGTCTTACAAAAAGGATTTGGTAGGATTTCCAATTACATATGAAGAGACTAGAGATATAAAAGCTATTTGGGACTGTGATGTAATATATGTTACAAGAATCCAGGAAGAGCGCTTTCCCGATCACAAAGAATATGAAAAATTAAAAGAAACTTATAAAGTAAATAAAGAACTAATCTTAGCCTCTAGGAAAAATACAACAGTTCTGCATCCTCTTCCAAGGGTCTCTGAGCTTTCTACAGATGTTGACGATTTACCCAATGCTGCCTATTTCCGTCAAGCAGAGTATGGCGTAGTTAGTCGTATGACATTACTCTGCTTATGCTTGGGAATTGGAATTCCTGAAGAAAACTAATTTTATCAAAATATATTAAAGAAGGTAATATGGCAAAAATAAATGAAAATTACTTAAAACTCAAAGCAGGTTACTTATTTCCAGAAATCTCAAAAAGAGTTAGGGTATTCAGTGAAAATAATCCAGGAAAGAAAATTATACGATTAGGTATTGGAGATGTAACCCTCCCTTTACCACCCTCGATAGTAAAAGCAATGAAGGATGCTTCCAATGAAATGGGAACTTCTACTGGATTTAAAGGGTACGGGCCAGAACAGGGATATTCATTCTTAATTGAAGAGATAATTAAACATGACTTCAATCCCCTAGGTATCAATTTATCTGTAGATGAGATATTTGTATCAGATGGATCCAAATGTGATACTGGGAATATTCAAGAAATTTTTTCCTTAGACTCTAAAATAGCTGTCACTGATCCTGTTTATCCTGTATATGTAGATACAAATGTTATGGCAGGTAGAACTGGTGAAGTAGGCTCTGATGGAAGATACTCTGGACTAGTTTATCTTCCATGTTCAAAAGAAAATGGATTTCAACCCGATTTTCCAAAAGAAAAAGTAGATTTAATTTATCTATGTTATCCCAATAATCCAACCGGTACTACAATCACTAAATCTAGGTTAAAAGAATGGGTAGATTTTGCAAAAAAAAATAACTCTATCATTCTATATGATGCCGCTTATGAAGCTTTTATTTCTGATAGCTCAGTCCCACGCTCTATTTTTGAGATTGAAGGTGCAAAAGAAGTTGCAATGGAATTTAGATCGTTTTCTAAAACAGCTGGTTTCACAGGGACTAGATGTGCATTTATTGTAATACCAAAAGAGTTAACAGGATACAGTTCTTCAGGCGAAAAAGTAAGTATCAATCAATTATGGAATAGACGACATACAACTAAATTCAATGGAGTCTCCTACCCTATTCAAAAAGCAGCAGCAGCTTGTTACTCTGATTCAGGGAAAAAAGAAGTAAAAGATAACATTTCGTACTATATGGAAAATGCTAGAATTATTCGAGAAGGTATTTCTAAGAATGGATATGAGGTATATGGTGGAGTTAATGCTCCTTATATTTGGTTAAAAACTCCAAGTAGTACATCATCTTGGGATTTTTTTGATCAACTCTTAAATAAAATCCAAGTTGTAGGAACTCCCGGATCAGGATTTGGCCCATCTGGAGAAGGCTATTTTAGATTATCTGCATTTGGTAAACGAGAAGATGTTGTAGAAGCTGTGGAAAGAATTAGCAAACTATAAAAAATGTATATAGGAATTATATATTTTTCTACAGACTATTTTTTTTTCTTAAAAATGAAATAAATTCGTTCTAAAAAACCATTATAATAATAGGTGTCCCCACGACATTAGTGTTTGTTTGAACAATTTTATTATGACTGAAGAATTCTTTTCTTCAGTCAATTTTTTACTCTAACAATAGTGGAGATTATTCGTATGAATTTAAATACTAGAAGACAAATAATCAGAGAAGTTAGAAAAAATAACATAGAAGCAATCCATACATATTGTCAAATAATTTATAAGGTTTTAAAATCTATTATAGAATTAGAAAGTAAAAATCTATTCTATCGTTATCAACATAGATTTCCATCAGTGAATCCAATAGATTTTGAATGTTTACTCTTTAATGAAATTTGCTCAAATGCAATTAAAAATGAAGTCTGTCATAATTATTTTGAGCAATCGCAATATTTTGATCAATTCGAAAATCTTATTTCTAATATTTGTCATGATACCAAATTTAAATTGATAGAAAAATGGATGAGAAAAAGCACTAAAGAGTTTCAGTTAGAAATAAATAGATTTAGGTATTTAGAGTATTCATCCAATTCCAGAGAAGAGTACCAAGAACTAACTGAAAATAGGGAGATATATGAAATAATTCTCCAAGAAATCTCAAAATTTGAATTTTCAAATAAAAAAAATGTTCTTGAATTATGGATCGAGAAAGTTAAAGTTCATAGTATATCTAGGATTTTAAATATTAATCAGGGTACTGTCTCGGCTTATATTGCTGAATTTGAAAAACATCTCAAAATAGTATTTAGAGAAAGAGGTTTTTAGAAATGGATTATAAACATGATAAAAATCCCAAAAAAAATTCAAGACTCAACTACTTTAAACATTTAAAAGAGAACAAAAAAGAATTAGAGCATTTTTTTTCTCTCAATCGAAAGTTTCGAGAAGATAAGTCAATAATTGATAGTGATACATATATTAATAATATATCACATTATCTAAATTCTGAACTTAGTTTAGAATATGCAGTAATTTTAAGTATATACAAATATGAAGATCATTTAGAAATAGATAGAAGTGATTTAGGTAAAACAAGTTCTTTCCTGTGGGGGCAATTACATCAGGAAATCTTAGAACTATTTTCAATGGTAAAAATTGATACTAACTGGAATGTCTTATCTAGTAGTACACAGTATATAGACCTAAAACTAAGCGCCATTTCTGAATCTAATAAATATTTTTTAAATTTCAGAAAAAAAGAATCACCTTCACCAGTAGAGTTTTCAATCACTGTTCCAACAGAACTCAACTTAAAACTTTCTTGGAATGATGATTATTGTCTGGATTTAAAAAGTCCTTATGGAGAAATTCTCTCTATTTGGTTTTGCACTAGAGATTATACATAAAGTCTTCGGAGGATTTTAATGATATCCACAGAAATCGAAATATTACTTTCTCAACATAAATTTATTCGTACCAGATTTCTCCAGCTTTTACAAGAAATTGAAAATTCTGGAAAAGAAAAGGAAGCACTTCATTTTCAGATTTCACAAGGAACTTCCAAACGTGCACATATAGGTTGGCAAATGCTTCATGTTGCTGCAACATTCGATAGATACATTCACTTTAGAATCTTAGAAAAAGATGTACTGGATAAAAAATTAATTGAAAACTATGGGTTTGGAAGCAAGCCAGATCCACTTCTCTTAACTTCCTCCGAGGAAATCAGATCTAAACTTTTAGAATTTACGAATATCTACTATGATTATTTCAGTCACTTACATCTAGAATCCCTAGATGTGCCTCCTCATCCAAGATTTGATAGAACATATAAAGAAATTTTATTTCTCATGAATTGGCATGAAGCTGAGCATAACGGACAATGCCAAATTATTTGGAATACCTTTAAATCTTTATAGCATTTTGCAGGGATAGGCTATCTGACACCACTATGTCATTTTTTGATTATCCATTTCTACCCATAGAAATAAGATTATATAATTCTCTAGAATTTTTCTAATATACTAGAATATTTTTCCTATTTATTAGAAAAAATATTGAAAAGAAAAGTCTTTTAAAAAAGATAGAATATAAATCAAATTCACTTCCGCTCTAAGGGTATAGAAAATGAAAATAGGTAGATTTCCAGAAACAGTAAATGAAAACGCAGCAAGATTGGTAGCCTCTATTATTTGTTGTCTTGCAGTGATAACCATTCTTCACCCAGCAATCTATACAATTCTTCCACTCCTCTATGGCTTTTCTGCTAGAGTTCTCTATGGACCTGATTACTCACCAGCTGCTCAATTTGTTTTAAAAATGGTGATCCCTCTATTCAAAATAGAAAACAGACCAACTTCAGGAGCCCCTAAGCGTTTTGCACAATTTATTGGATTTCTTTTCACTTTTACTGCAACCATACTTTTCTCTTTGAATTTGATTCTAGAATTTCAAATCGTTTTGAGCATATTAGTCTTTTTTGCCTTTTTGGAGTCCAGTCTGGGTTTTTGTGCAGGTTGCTTTGTGTTTTCTTATCTCATAAAATGGGGATTTGTCCCACAAGAAATATGTGAGAGATGTAACAATTTAGAGTATCACATCTGATCTTCCCATTTATTTTTCATATCACTTAAAAATAAATAAAGGGAATCAGGAAACTTACCTAGCTGAACAATTTCTATGAGATTGTTCAAGCAAATAGGGATACTTGCCTTGTACTTGGTATATCCTTTATCATTGAACATTACAAAATAAGTTCCTAAAGCTTTAAAGCTTCTCTGAAAAGCCTGTAAAAGATAGTACTCTCTAAATGTTTTCTTTTTTAAAGGAGTAGATTCTTTAAAGTAATTATAATATTTTTCTCGAATAGTTAGGGGCAATGGTTTATATGCATCGTACAATATAGATACAATATCGTAGTATGGTGTGCCCATCATCATATCTTGAAAGTCTATCCATGCAAGTTCTCCATTGGATTGAATCATTATATTTCTAGCATGATAGTCACGGTGACATATAACTTTATTGGGATATTTTGATAGCTCAGTATTACAGTCATCAATAAAATTTTTAACTTCTAAAGGTACTTCATTTCCTAATTTTTGGTTATCTTTTAATCTTTCATAAGCTGTTATGGTATGATTGCTCTCAAAGCTAAGTTTAGTATAATCAAAGGATCTAGATTCTATTATTGGTATTGGTTCTAAGTTTTGAAGTTTTATGACTAATTCTATCGACTCTTTTAGCCTGGTTTCATATTCACTTTCACTCAATAAAGTTAAATCATTTTCACCAACATCCGACTGAAGAATAATATTTAAATTTAAATCAAAATCAATTATTTCGGGAACTCTAAAATCAAATTTATTCAAAAAATTTTGTACTAATAAAAATGGATACTCTTCTGAAATAAATTTATCATCATAACAAAGAATTCTTTTATAATTTTCGTACTCTATTCGAAAGTATATTCTAGTAGATGCTTCTCTAGGAATCTCATAAATAGATTTTACTTTTTCTTTTTTATTTAGAAATTTTAATATTTCTTCATTTTCATCTAATTTCATGGATCATTCCCATTCTTTAAAGCTAATAATCTTAGTATAATTTTTTTGAGTGATGGGTGTATTTCCTTCTCTCATTAATATAAAGGGCGTAATATCAACTCCGGAAGACGCAAGTGCCTCTTCATAAATATCAGTGAAAAATACTACTTCATTTGATTTTGCATTTAAATGATTTAAAATATTTAAATAACTCTTTTCCTCTCGCTTAGAACCAACCCCTGTATCAAAATATTTTGAAATATACATAGATAAATCACCAAGGTTAGAATATTTAAATATAAGTTTTTGAGCTAGAATACTTCCAGATGAATAGATACAAATTTCATGATTATTATTTTTAATTGCTTTAAAAAAATCTAACGTATCACTATATATATTGCTTTTTATCTCACCTGATTCGTATCCATTCTTCCAGATTTCTCCTTGTAATTCTTTTAAGACAGGGCTTTTTCTATCCACATCAACTAAAAAAAATAAGTAATCTAAAAGAGAAGTTGTAGACTGGTCTAATTTTTGGGAATAGGAATTGGAACTAAGGTCTTGAGAATATTCAACAAACAACTTTTGATAAAGTTCTGTAGATAAAGGATTCTTTTCTAAAAATGGTTTCATGTTTTTCTTAGAATAGGGAAACAAAACTGTATGGACGAAACTTATTGGGGCTACAGTTCCTTCAATATCAAACAAAAAGTACTTATAATCATTTATTTTCATTTTATAACCTTTTTCCCAACCTTTATTTGAAATCCCTAGTACCAAGAATAAAACTATTTTACCCTATAAAAAGTAGCTTGCACGGAAAGAGAATAAAATTAATATTTTATGCGAGAGGAAGTTATTTGAAAGTAGAATATTCTGTTCTGGAAACGATAGGAATTGTAAAGATAGAAGGCAATGTAAACCTCTATGAATTGCATATGATGAGGGATGCTTTTGAAGATTTCCAAGATAAGCCATTGACCAAAGTTATTTTGGATTTATCTGGGGTTGATTATATAGATTCCTCAGGAATTGGGCTCCTGATAGCACAAGCAACAAAGTATAGGGATAAAAAGATTAAATTTTATTTAGCTTCTATTAACAAATCTATTGAGCATGTTTTTAAAGTTACATCCTTTGCCAAATTATTTTTAAAGAGTGAAAGTCTTGATGACGCAATCAAAGAGTAGAACAATATTATGATAGATAGATATAGCAATCCAGAAATATCCAATATATGGACTCTGGAAAATAAATTTAAAATTTGGACTGAAATAGAAATTATAGCATGTGAAGTTAGATTTAAAAAAGGTGAAATACCAGAAGCCGATTTTAGAGATATTCAAACCAAAGCTAAGTTCGATGTAGAAGAAATTTTAGAACTAGAAAAAACACTCCAACATGATGTCATTGCATTTCTAACAAACTTGGGTTCATATATAGGTCCTGCATCTCGCCATGTGCATTTTGGACTAACATCTTCAGATATAGGTGATACAGCTCTATGTGTACAGATGGTTCAAGCAATTGATATTATAATAAATAGAACTAAAGAAGTGATACAAATAGCAAAAGAAAAAGCTATTGAATATAAAAAAACTCCCTGTATAGGAAGATCTCATGGTATCCATGCAGAACCAATGACTTTGGGATTAAAGTTTGCACTGTTTTACTCTGAAATGCTACGCAATTTAGAAAGACTAGAACAGGCAAAAGTGGAAATTGGAGTGGGCAAGTTTTCAGGAGCGGTTGGTACATTTTCCAACACCGATCCAGAAGTAGAAGAGTACGTCTGTGAGCAAATGGGGCTGAAAGTAGATCCAATTACCACACAGGTAATCACAAGAGATAGACATGCCTTTTATATGAGTGTGCTGGGGATAGTAGCATCTAGCTTAGATCGTTTTGCTACGGAAATCCGTCTTCTTCAAAAAACGGAAGGACGTGAAGTTGAAGAACCATTTGGCAAAGGCCAAAAGGGATCTTCCGCTATGCCCCATAAGAGAAATCCTGTAATCTGTGAGAGAATCTGTGGAATTGCGAGAGTCATACGATCCAATGTATCTGTTGCTTATCAAAATATGCCACTCTGGCACGAGAGAGACATCTCTCACTCCTCTGCAGAACGTATCATTCTTCCTGATAGCACTATAGCTCTGGAGTATATATTAGATAAAATGAAATTTGTGATAAAGAATTTGCACATATACCCGGAAGCATCACTCAGAGTTCTTGGTACTACCAGGGGATTGTTTTTCTCTCAAAAAGCTATGCTTGGTCTCATCAATCCTGGTGGAATGAGTCGTGAACAGGCTTACGAAAAAATACAATCTCATGCCATGGCCGTTTGGGCTGACCAAAGTGAGAGTTTACTTGGTAGACTGGAAAAAGATCCAGAAGTAAGCTCTGTCCTAAGCCCATCTCAATTGAAGGATATTTTTTCCATTGAGCCTTATTTGAAAAACATAGATTCTATATATAGGAGGTTAGGACTTTGAAAACTATTTATTTTGTAAGACATGCAAAGTCCGACTGGGATTCCCCCTTCTCAACAGATCATGAGAGGGGCTTAAGCACTAGAGGATTTCGAAATGCAAATTCTCTTCGTAAATTTTTTAGATCAAGAGGAACGAAGATTGATGCTGCTTTTATATCCGATGCAGCTAGGTCACAGGAAACTTTTCGGATTATAAATAAATCATCACTTCTCACAAAAAATGTAAATATTTTATCTGAGCTCTATGATGCTGACCAAGAGGTGTTCATTCAAAATATCCACAAACTTCCAGATATAATACATTCTGTGCTATTTGTAGGACATAACCCTGAGATAGAATCTGTGATCAATTTGCTTCTAGGTATAAAAGGATCTATTTTCACAAAGTTTTCAACTTCAGCTCTTGCTATTCTATCTTTTGATACAAATGATTGGAATAAAATACATTCAGAAGTCAAAGGAACGCTAACACTTCACTGGGTTCCTTCTAAAATCGAAAAAAGATGAGAGTTCTACTATCTGAATCAGAAATTCAGACAAGGGTTAAAGAATTAGGAAATTCCATTAGCAAAGACTTTGCAGGTAAAGATATACTGTTATTAGGTATACTCAAAGGAAGTTTTCTTTTTTTAGCAGATTTGGCTAGATGCATAGATTGTAATACAGAGATTCAATTTCTTCAGGCAACAAGCTATGGAGCATCCACTAAATCATCAGGACATGTAAATCTTTTTTATGATGAAAATATCATGTTCCAAAAAAAACATTTAATTGTTGTAGAGGATATCATTGATACAGGGCTAACTCTTCAAAGCTTGCTAGAGGAACTTGGCAAAAAAAATCCTCTCTCCATTTCTATATGTTCTCTCCTTTTAAAAAAAGGAAAGACTATCAATACCAACGCAAAACTTTATCATGGTTTTGAAATTGAAGATCATTTTGTTGTAGGATATGGATTAGATTACAATGAAAAGTACAGAAATCTTCGTGATATTTTCGTACTAAATCATCAATAAAAGGACAGACATTATGAACATACCCATCTTATCTTTATTATTAAATCTATCTATTCTAATTTTATTTTTAGTAGTACCAGTTACTCTTTATTCCAATGAAATTCAAAGTCCATTTATAACTGAAGTACATCCTTTAATATTTGCTGGCAAAAGAAGTGGAGAGGGATATTTTAGTAGAGATGGAAAAGAAATAGTTTTTCAAAGCGAAAGATTTTTAGGTAACCCATTTTATCAAATATATCTTATGGATTTAAAATCTGGTAAGACAGATTTAATTTCTACCGGTGAAGGTCAAACTACCTGTGCTTGGATTCATCCATTAGATAGAAAAGTTTTATTTTCATCAACCCACCTAGATCCAAATAAAGATAAGAAAAAAGAAAAAGAATGGGAAGAAAGAAAAGATCCTAAAAGAGCTTATTCTTGGGACTTTGATGAAACATATGATATCTTTGTTAAAGACTTAAATACAAATCAACTTACTCGGCTTACTGAATCTATTGGGTACGACGCAGAAGGTTCATTTTCACCAGATGGGAAAAAAATCGTCTTCGCATCGAATAGAAGCGCTTACAATGAAACTTTAAGTGATTCCAATAGAGAAATTTTAAAAAAAGATCCCTCCTACTTTATGGAGCTCTATATGATGAATGAAGATGGGACTAATTTAGAGCGTCTTACATTTGAAGATGGATATGACGGAGGTCCTTTTTTTAGTTTTGATGGAAAAAGTATCACATGGAGAAGATTTAGCAAAGATGGGGGAACTGCTGAAATTTATACAATGAATCTAAAGGAAAGGAAACCCAAACAAATCACTAAGCTAAAAGCTATGTCATGGGCTCCTTTTTTTCATCCCTCTGGTAAATATATTATATTTGCATCAAATTTAGAAGGTTTTCAAAACTTTGAACTTTATTTAGTAGACTCTTTGGGAAAAAAATCTCCAATTCGTATCACAGATGCTCCAGGATTTGATGGACTCCCAGTTTTTTTACCTAATGGTAGAGAAATTTCTTGGACAAGAAGAGACTCTACCGGAAATTCAAGAATTTTTGTAGGCAATTGGGATCATGAAAAAGCACTTTCTGCACTGGGGCTCACTGAAGAATATCCAACTCATCTGGTATTAAATGATGAAATTTATGAAAACGATTTAAAGTCATGGGTGTACTACCTTTCATCCAAAAAATTGAATGGTAGACCGACAGGATCAACTGAGGAAAGCCTTTATACATCGAAAATAATTTCGTTTTTTGAAGAATGGAAACTCAGTAAAATCAATTCTTCCTTTAAACATACCTTTCCATTTTTAGCCAATGTTAAATTAGGTAAAGACCAATCTTTTCAGTTAGATGAAATGAAACTTGTATTAGGAAAAGATTATATACCTAGGTCTTTTTCAAAACAGGGTACTTCCGAAAAATCAGACATAGTTTTTGCTGGATATGGAATACGTTCAGCATCTACAGAAAAATTTAAAGAGTACGACTCTTATAAAGGCTTGGATATAAAAGATAAATGGGTATTGCTCTTTAAAGGAATACCTTCTGAAATAGAGGGAGAGTTTCGTTCTCATTTGAATTACTATGCCCAGATCCAGCAGAAAATAACAGTAGCAAAGACGATGTCTGCTAGGGGTATCCTATTCATTTCCGAAGAGAAGAGAAATACATCCAAACAAAATCAAAAAATTACCCCTAACAACTTAGAATTTAGCTTTGAGAGGGGCATTGGGGAATCTGATCTATATGTTTTGGATATCAGCCCTGCCATTGCAGAAAAATTATTAAAAGAACCTCTCTCCAAAACCAAAAAATTATGGGAAAAAGAAACCACACCTGGTGGAAAAGTGCTAGACTACGTAGTACAGGTGGAAGTTTCTTTAGAAAAAATAATCTCTGAAGGATCAAATATAGTTGGATTTTTAGGAAATCCAGAACTACCCACAATTTTAATAGGTGCCCATGGGGATCATTTAGGACTTGGAAAAGAGGGAAACTCCCTAGCGAAAGAAGATGAGAAAGATATAGCTCATAGGGGGGCAGATGACAATGCTTCAGGAGTTGCAGTTGTTCTCGAGCTAGCCCAATACTTTGCAAATCATCCCCAAGATATTCCCAAAAATCATTCTTTGGCATTTGGAATTTGGTCTGGTGAAGAGATGGGAAACTTAGGTTCTACTAGTTTTGCCAAAAAAAATCTCTTAAAATTAAAAACTTACATCAACTTAGATATGGTGGGACGATTGAGAAATTCTCTATTTGTTCAGGGTATTGGATCTTCAGAAGGTTGGGACAGTCTAATAGAATCAATCAATGTAAAAAATAAACTACCAATTGTGTTACAATCGTCTCCCTATCTTCCCACAGATGCAATGTCATTCTATGTACACTCCGAAATTCCAATACTAAGTTTGTTCACGGGATCCCATGAAGAATACCACAGTCCAAGAGACACAGCTGAGAAAATCAACTTTAAAGGTCTCCTTGGTATCAGTCATTTTTGTAAGGATATCGTTAAAGAAATCCCAAACATAGCCATTGGATACAAAAAGTCAGAGAGTGAAAAAACTGGTTCTCCCATGAAAGGACTGCGATCGTATTTAGGAACTATCCCCGACTATTCCCAAGAAGGTGTTGTAGGTGTGAAAATAGCTGGAACTACCAAAGGAAGTCCTGCGGAAACAGCTGGTTTGAAACAAGGTGATATCATCATAGAATTTTCAGGAACCAAGATTTCAAATATCTATGACTATGTAAACGTACTACAATCTGTTAAACCTGGTAAGGAAACAACAATAAAAGTATTGAGAAATGGAAAAGAAATGGATTTGAAGATTACTCCGATGGTAAAAGAATAAAAACTTGACACAAAATATCTATGTGTTACAACTTTCCCATGGAAGAATTTTTAAACTACATGGCAAATTTGAGCAGCGTTCAAAAGGCTGGATGGCTTTTTGGTTGGCTTTCTATTGGATTTCTCTTTGAACAAATCATACCTTTCTCTGAGAAAACCTACAACAAAACTAAGCATAACCTTGTAAATCTTTCCTTCCTTTTGATGACAATGGTTATTAATTTACTCTTTAGCCTAGTGGCGATTAAATTAGTTTATCCATTTATAGAGAGTCATCAAGTTGGAATTTTGTACTTATTTGAGCTTCCCCTTTGGGCTGAACTCATCATTGCCCTTCTCATCTTAGATTTCTCTGCTCAATTCTTTGTACACTTTTTGTTGCATAAGTTTAAATTCGTTTGGAGATTCCATATGATTCACCACAGCGATACCATGCTTGTGGCTACCTCTGGCACACGTCACCATCCACTTGATTACTGCACACGTGAGCTTTTTTCCCTCCTGGCCATCCTTTTAACAGGTGCCCCCTTTGCATTTTATATGGTATACCGCATCATCACAATCCCCTGCACTTATTTCACCCATTCAAATATCAATCTTCCACTTTGGTTAGATAAGGCTTTGAGTTATATCATTGTGACCCCAAATTTACATCGATTCCATCATCACTACCAATTGCCCTATACTGACAGCAATTACGGAAATATCCTATCTATCTGGGATCGTTTATTCGGTACTTTACGATATGATGATCCAAACAGTATACAGTACGGGCTTGATATTTTAGAGGGTTCTAATGATGAAGATGTTTTATTTCAATTGGGAATACCTTTTAATAAAAAAATTCCTTCAACTGTAGTAATGAAATAATTATAATATATCCTTATTATGAAATATTATATTCTAAATAAACTTAATTTATTTTTTGTAATCCATATGCTATTTAAAACTGTATTCATTATTATTTTCTTAGGAAATATATCTCTCTTTAGTTCTCCACATAAAGGAGAATGTGTTGGTAATTGTGAGAATGGAAAAGGTAAATTTTCTTTTGATAAATCATTAGATGAGTTTGAGGGAAATTTTCAGGATGGGAAATTTCATGGGTATGGTATTTTAAAGATTCATAAAGGTAAAAATAACAAAGATAAAACTTATGATATCTATGAAGGGATGTTTTCTTTTGATCAAATTGAGGGAGAGGGAATATATAAATATGCAAATGGAGATACGTTATCTGGAGTATTTTCTAAAAATAAATTAAACGGAATAGGAACAGCAAAAAATGGATATATAGAGAAAAATTGGGGATATTTTTACTCTGGTATGTTCAAAGAAAATAAATTTCATGGCTATGGAGTTTATAAATATCCTGATGGGTCTTTTTATGCTGGTGAATTTCAAGAAGGTAAAATGAGCGGCTTAGGCTTACTAAAAAAAGGAAATTCATTAACATTTATTGATGGATATGATAGAACAGGAAAACCAGAAAAAATAATTTCATATAAATACTCATCAGATTTTTACGTAGTACGAAAAGATGGAAAAAAACGAAAGGAATCCCTAATAAAAAATGATAACTTTCTATATGGTGGAGAAATAGAAGATAATAATTTGAATGGTGTGGGGTTTTCTATTATCGAGAAAGGACAGATATACTACGGTGAATGGAGTGATAATAGTAAAAGTGGGACAGGGATTTTTCTTCATCCTGGAGGGAAAATTTACATAGGAAATTTTGAAAATAATCTCTTAAATGGGTATGGATTGAAATTTGATAAAGATGGGGATTTGGAATACTCAGGAGAGTGGGAAAAAGGAAAAAGGATTAATTGAACTTCAATTAGGGGGTCTAATATAATTCTCTACAGCAGTTAGAAATTGAGGTGGAGCTTTTTTAGGCCTGGAATTAGAAAGAGAAACAAAAAGTTGCTCATCTCTCATTTTTGCTAAAACTCTACCATCTTGTGTGACTATATCTTGTCTGAAAAAAAATCTAATTTTTTGTATCTCATCTATCCATGTATGAAGCACTATATGTGATCCCGGTTCGGGTAACTCTAAAATTTCAATGTCTCCACCCATAAAAAATGTACTTGTATCATATTTAGTAACTAATGTTAGATCCACAACTTCCTTAAAAAATAAAAATCTACCTTCCTCAAAAATCTTCCATACAGAGTCTGTTGGTAAATTCCAGAAGCAGTTCATGTCACCGAAAGGAATATAAAGAGTATGTTTAAGAGTATTCCATTCTATTGATCTTTCATTCAAATTCCAAGTATACATTCGAGTTGGATCTTCTTTTACATCCTTTAATTTAATGGGATTTTTGTTCTCATCTAATAGTACAGATTGGTTCCCGATAGTACATACAGATTTATTTTCGGTATCAAAAAGTTTATGGTGAAAGTGTAGTGAGTGATTACCATCTTGAAATACTTCTGTTTCAACAAGTAAGTCTTTATTCTCATATTGCTGAGAATGAAATCTCACATGGCTTCCTTGGCTAACCCATTTCCAATTATTCTGAAGTATTAGTGCAATGGGAAATCCCATTTCATTTAAAATTTCCATTCTGGCAGAATATGCCATCTTTTCGTATGTTCTAGATGTAACATGTCGATTCCAATCCAAATCAAAGTATTGAGTTTTGATTATTTTTTGGTACTTCATTTTTAACTAACCACCTTTTTAAAAATACCATTTTTATATACTTAACTATTTATGAAATCTAGATTTTTTATTTTTCATTTAAATATCAAAATTTATCTAATTGTATTACAATAAATATTTTTATATATTTAAAAATTAAAGAATATTATTACCTAGATTTCTAATCAGAAATCTGGTGAAAGGCATTTTCCCATAGAATCCAGACCGCTCCGCGGGGCTTTTTGCAGGGCAAAAAGTCTCACGGTCAGTTATCTATCAAAATGCATTTGAATCAATGAATAATTGGTTCGTTTTAAATTTCATTATAAATCTGGGTAATAAGTATATTTATACCATTCCAAAAAAATGCTTCTTTACATTCCAATGTTACTCTCAAGACTAGCTTTGTGAATTTAGATCCTAATGATGTGAATTTTTATTTATTAAATATCAAAATTTTATTAAAAGGTTATTTATTATGAAAATATTATTGCCATACACTAACTTTTTTGGGATAGACTATAGTGCTTCAAAAGAAGCAAATAAAAAAATTTGGATCACAGAAAGTATTTTAAAAAAAAATAAGTTATATATAATAAATCTTTATTCCCTAAATGAAGTTTCATCTAAGTTTACATTGGAAGACTGTAACTCTTATTTGGTTAATATGGTTTTAAATTCAAAGGGAGGTATATTTGGATTCGATTTTTCATTTAGCATCCCTGAAATTTTTATAGGTGAATCTACTTGGAATGAATTTATAATGTCTTTTTCAGAAAGATGGCCCTCTCCCCAAATTTTTCGAAATGATCTTAAGACAAAATTTCTAGGAAAAGAAATTAAACGTACTACTGAAATAGAATCTAAAGTTCCATTTTCAAGTTATAACTTATGGATTTATAAACAAACTTATTATGGTTTAAATAATATTATTAATCCATTACTGATTACAAAAAAAGTAAATTTTCTTCCTTTTGATGGTATTAACTTAAAAAAAATCAATTTAATTGAGTCCTGCCCAGCATCTTTTTTAAAAAGAATTTCAACAAATAAAGATCTTTCTAAGCACTACAAGGGAACGGAAGAGAAGCATTTAAAAAATAGAATAGAATTACTTGATTTATTGAGTAGATCATATCCTTTTAAATTTGAAAAAAAAGAATTCATACAAAAAGTAACTCAAAACACTGATGGAGATGCAATTGACAGCCTGATTTGTTGTATATCAAGCGTAAAAAGTATCAATGAACTAGATGGTAATTTAATGAAAAATATCAATCAAAAAGAAGGATATATTTTTTAGATAAATATTCTTCTTTTTTCTTACTATATTATTGATGACGCAACTGCAATTACTATCTTTTTCCGCCGGTAGGCGGAAAAAAGCCTAGGATTGTTGCGAATAAATTTGCAAAAACTGACTTTTTGCAGGAATGTCATTGATCATTTTTATTTGCAATACGATCTAAATCTAATTCTTTTACATGCCTTTCCATTTCTCTTAAAATATAAGTATTTAATTCTTTTGCTATTTGACCCATAATTTCATTCTCTAAAGTTTCTATCATCATATTCGTTACATCAATACTAATTTGATCTGCAATTCCACTAAAAATTGGAATTGAATTGATTTTACCAATTGAAGTTTTTGTTGACATGGAGTCTCTTACAACTTTTTGAATAGAAGGTTTGTGTGTAGTTATAATTTCTTTTGAAATTTTAACTAATTCCAACCGACTCATGACTTCATCTACTCTTTCTAAGGATCTTAAGAAAATTGCATCGGAAATAGTATCTATAAAAAAATCAAAGAAAGTAAAGTTTAACTCTCGATCTATATATAAAGATTGGTCTTTTTCCCCTCTCTTAATATATTTATATATAATAATTCCTTGTTTGAGTGTAGATATAAGCAAAAATAATCTAAAGATTGGAAAAGGAAATAGACCTAAAATATAATAAATTCTATTTTTAATATATCCTAAACTATTTTCACTAGATCTTATCTTATGGTAGATATCATAAGCCCAATACGAATAGACTAATATATCAAATATATATATAGAGAGGTTGATACTAATAGTTAAAAATGATTCATATGAAACTCGAAATAAAATAAATGTGCAATCTAAAATAAGTATAATATGTTTAAAATATTCTCGTTTAGAAATAGGTAGAAATTGAGTCCACTCTTTAATTTGATCCATTATCGACTTATAGCTCACTTCTTTTCCTCCAGATTATTTAATAATTCCCTCATCCAAATAGACGATTCTACTTTTTTTCCATCAGGATATTTAACATAATAAGGCTTTCCTGAAATTGAAGACTTTGTTGCTAAATATGTGATAAATTGATCTACATTTGTAATACGATTTCCAGCATACTCTAATTTTTTTTGCATATGAGCTCTTGCTTCTTTAGAGGAGTATTCATCTCCATTTCTAATAAATATAAGGTTTGAATTTTCTAATGTTTCTAAAAGGTAATCAATTTTCTCTTTTTCCGAATGTTTAGGAGGTTGTGAATTTAGATAGATTATAGAAAATAAAAAAAATAGTAAAATAAAGAAACAGGGCACCCTGTTTATAAAAAGAATCTGTTTTCTCATAGTTCTTTTTTAGTCTGAAAATTCCCATCTTTTTAGGCAAATAAAAATGATAAATTATAGAGTGTAAACTAAATATTGAAATATAATTGCTCATATAATTTGGTAAAAATGATTGTTTTTAAAGGTTGGTTTCTACTAATTAAATTCTTATTACTACAAACAGTAGATATTTTAGGCTTATGGAAAATCAATGGTTATTCTTTAAATAGAGATGATAAAAATTAAATTTTTCATCATCTCTAAAAAGTTTTTAGAACTTTGCTGAAAGATGTTTAGATTGAACTTCTTCTAACAATTGAGTAGGTACTATATTTTTTTTGGATTCATTGGAAGTATCCATAGAAAGAATAGAAACTGATCCAAATTCCATTGAATTTAATTTAATTTCTTCTATTTGATTCTTTTTTTCTATGTAAAATTTTCCTGGCTTATCTTTGAAAAGTATAATTGTTTCTATCTTTTCATTGTTCTTAACGATAAGGTCCATTCTATTTCCATTTATTTTTTTTGTAATACTTGTTCCATTGTTAGATACAAGTTCTTCATTTGCTTTTTCATTGATAGCTAATGGATTTTTATCAGTCCAAAACTCAATCAAATTGAAAAGGATTATATCCACAAATGCAGAAATACCATAAACAGGTATAAATAAAAATATAATCATAAATATAGATTTAATTAAACCGCCCATTTTTCCCTGCTGACCAAAAGTGATATCTGAATTAATATCATAAATTTTTCTAACTAATGAAAATTTACCAAAGCAATTTCCCGTTAGAAAAACAGATAGAATTAAGAGAGATATTATTAATTTTTTTTGTACTTTTTTAACACTCATTCTTTTTACTCCATTTTTATTTTATTTATATAATATTGTACTATATAAGAAGTCAATATAATTATATAAATAACATTATAAAAAATACGTAATTTAATTAGAATTTTTTATATTAAAGAAAACCTTAATACGACATAAAAAATTATAATATAATATTCAATATTATATACGTACAATATTGAATATTTTGCTTTGTTAATTTAATATTTGATAATTAATGACGCAACTGCAATAACTATCTTTTTCCGCCGACAGGCGGAAAA
>CAMCZP010000021.1 GCA_945887855.1 Leptospira interrogans serovar Manilae
GGTACCTTCCAGGCTAAGATTAAATTAGCAGATGGGATAATCAGTGTAATACAGGTAAAAGTTACAAAACAAGATTAAGAGTAAATGAACTCCGGTCCTCTATTTGAGAATGAGTCTGAAAAATCCTTTTTAGCACACCTTCTCATTAGGGGAGCCACTGGAGGTACAGATTTTGGTGTATCCTCAGAAGACTTTTTTAACGACTTCCATAAAAGAGTATTCCAATCCATTTTAGATCTAACAGATGGGAACATTCCCATTGATCCCCTCTCTGTAACAAATCATCTTCGGGAAAATTCCCGTTTTAGGGATGAGACCAAAGAATCAGAATACATAATAAATTTATATAGCAACGCTATCATAGTCCAACCCCTCTCCTATTACTCCAAAAGAATTAAAAAACTTTCTGACAGAAGAAAGTATCTGCGCACTCTCCAGGATGCAATTGAAACCATTCACTCCGATCCAGATGACAATGAAAACTTATTCACAAAGGTGGAAGGTGATCTTTCCAAAATAGCAAGAACTGTCCAAAGCCGTGGTCTTCGATTGGTAAAAGAAGATAAGAGTGAACTTTTGGATTATGTCAAATTGATGTATGAAACAAAAGGGGCTACCACAGGACTAAAGACTCACTTCCATGAGCTTGATGAGGTCACTACAGGCTTAAAACAACATGAGTTGATGATTCTCGCCGCAAGACCTGGTATTGGCAAAACAACCCTTGCTTTGAACATCGCTACCAATGTAGCAATCAAAGACAAAAAGACCGTGGCTATTTTTTCTTTAGAAATGAGTCGTTTAGAATTGTTGATTAAAATGATTTGCTCGGAAGCTAGAATCAATTCTAAACTTTTAAAAACAGGAGCAGTTCATCCCAATGACCAAAGCAAATTATTGACATCAATAGTAAACGTAACTTCAGCTCCCATTTATATAGACGACAGTGGGGCACTTACAATATGGGAATTTAAAAGCAGGGTCAGGCAACTACAAATTACAACTCCACTATCCTTAATCATTGTGGATTATCTTCAAATCATGGATGATCCCACTGTAAAAGATAGCCGTCAGGCAGCAGTCTCCTCCATCTCTAGAAACTTAAAACAAATGGCAAGGGAAGCGAATTGCCCGGTGATCGCCCTATCCCAAATGTCTCGAGATGTTGAAAAAAGATCTAAAGACCAAAGACCCATGCTTTCTGACCTTCGTGAATCTGGAGCCATTGAACAAGATGCTGATATTGTTGCATTTATCCATAGAGAAACTAGAGATGATAAATCAAAAAAGGATGATGATATCCAGGAGGACAGAAAAAACAAGGCTGAAATTATTATTGCCAAGAATAGAGCGGGAGCTCAAAAATCTTTTGATTTACTATTCACTCCTGAGTATGGAAAATTTGATAATTTATGATAAAATTTATTTTGATACTTTCTTTTCTATCTACAAATCTCTCTCTACACTCCCAAGAAGTACTAAATAAAGTTTATGCTGTTATAGGCAAAAAATCAATCACAGAATTGGATTTTGAAAAAGGTGAGGAAAGATTTAAAAAGCTATATAAATCAGGAAAATCTCCCTACAAAGGATCCAACAGAGCCCAAGTATTAGATTTTTTAATTTCACGAGCAGTCATTGAAATCACAGCAGAAGAAGAAACCATAACTATAAATGAAAAGAGAGTAGAATCAGAAATAGAAAAGATCATGGAAAACTCAGGTTATTCTGATAGAGCAGGATTTGAGAAATTTATTTCCGAAAAGGCAGGAGTTCCCTTTGATGTTTGGGTGGCAGAACTACCCTACCAAATCATGAAAAACCAACTCATGCAAGTTCGAGTGCCGGTTAAATCTCCATCTGAAGATGAAATACAAAAATGGTACAACAACAACAAACAAAAAATTGGCTTTGAATTCAAATTTAGAGAAATAGTAATCAATCCAAGACCCGGTGGTATCAATGAAGAAACAAAGATACTCTCAGAAATTAAGTCCATCCAAAAAGAAATTAAAAAAGATAAAAGTTCATATAATTTAATAGCATCAGGACCCAGAAATAATTCAGTTCATAAGGGTGGTTTTGTAGATTGGACACCAGTAGCAGAGATCTATAAAAATAATAAATTTATAGCAAACTATTTAATGCAATTAGAACCAGGAAATGTTTCCGATGTATTTCGAGATGAAAAAAATAGATATTGTATCTTAAAATCTGAAGGAAAAAGAACTACTCCAATTGATATGATAAGAAGATATATTCAACAAATACTACAAGGAGAAAAAGTAGAAGAATCATTTGAAGATTGGATCAGAGAAAGAAGAAAAGAACTCTCTATCTATATTTATGACAAAGAATATATTGCTGAAAATAAATTAGATCCACCAGATGAATCTTTTAATTTAGATAAAATAAAAGAAAAATGAATATTGTTGCTAAAGAACCAAGCTTACTTGCAATATATCTATCCCAAAATCAAAAAAAAATATTAGGCTCTAATCTAAATGAATCCCTTTTAAAAAGCTTCACAAAAAGAATTAAGAATTTATTTCCTAATATTTCAATTTATTCTAATTATGCAATTCCTACTCTAGATACTATCACTCTCTCAATTGAAAGTGAAAAAGATTTTTTATTGGAAGTATCTAAACTACTTCCCCCCTCAGAGTCAGAAGATAAAGATTTCGATGAAATATATTTGGCATATTTTAATGGAATCTATCCACTTCTCTCTACTAACTCCACAAAATCATTATTAGATAGACATAAGAAATATATTTCCCAATACTCATATAGTGAAAATTTACCAAATGGGATAGTTCCTATTCTAATATCTAGAGAATTTATTAGCACACTTCCTGATAAGCCAGAAATTAGCTTTCATGAATATTTATTAAAAAATATTAATAACTATGATACAGAAATTTATTTTGAATCCCCAGATCTTAGAAATTTAAGATTGGATTTTACATTAAAAGATTTTCGTTCTATAAATTTATGTTATAATTTATTAAATATTAATAATGAAATAGAGTATAAAGAAATTTTACCCAAGCTACAAAAAAATCCCTCATTTTTTAGAAGCTCCCCCTCTTATATTGAATTAGAACTTTATAGGGGATGTAATCTCACATGTTCATTTTGCCCCCGTACTATTATTTCTATGGACAGAGAAAATACTTATTTTTCTAAATCTGAAATTTCAAATCTAATAATTGATTTAAATTCATTTAGGGATGACTTTACAATTTGTTTTGGTGGCATGGGAGAACCATTACTACATCCTGATCTTGTTGGAATAATTGATGAGGTAATAAATGAAAATAATTTAAAAGAATTGATAATTGAAACTGCTCTCTATCCTAATACAGATAAATTATTTTCTTATTTAAAGATGTTACCTGAAAATAAGAAATCTAAAATTATTATAATAGTTAATCTAACTACACTTAAGGAAAATAAATATAAAAATTTATATGGAAACAATGCAAATGATATCAATGATATATTAAATAAAATAAAAGAATTAAAATCCATACTTAATTCAAAATCACTTTATGTTCAAATGATAAAAATTAAAGAAATAGAATCTGAAATAGAGGATTATTTTAATTTTTTTGAAAAATTAGATATCCAAGTACTTTTGCAAAAATATAATTCATTTGCATCACGTATGCCTGAAAAAAGGGTAAGTGATCTAACTCCTATTAAAAGAGAATTCTGTTGGCATCTAGCTCGCGACCTATATATCCAATCAAACGGTGATGTATCGGCTTGTAAACAAGTAGAAGATATAGTAATAGGCAATATAAAAAATCAATCTCTTCAAGAGATATGGAATCAAAATTCAAAAAGATTTAGTCACTCATTTAATGATGAGCATGGAGAAATAGATTTACCCTGTTTAAAATGTGATGAATGGTATACTTTTAATGCCTGAAATATTTGCTTTCATCCAAGCAAGAAGCACATCCTCAAGACTACCACAAAAAGTTATTCAGATATTTTCTGAAAATCCTAACCTTACAATTTTAGATCATATTTTCAATAGAGTATCACAAGTTTTACCCAAAGATAGAATAGTCCTTCTTATTCCATATTCAGATACTCCATTGATAGAATTTTGTAAAAAAAAAAGTTATCTATATTTTGAAGGGAATGAACAAAATGTAAGAGAAAGATATATTTCTGCTGCCCTTCATTATAAAGCTGATAAAATTATACGTATAACAGGGGATAATCCTTTTTTAGATATTCTTCATGTAGAAATGCTAACTGAATGCTTATTTTCTACTAATTTAGATCTAATTTCTTTTTATGGACTTCCGATTGGAATGGGAGCTGAAGCATTTACTCTATCTTCCTTGCAATGGTCACCTCCCAATGGATTTCTAGACCATCACAATGAACATGTATCCCTTCACATCAAAGAGTACCCTGAAAATTTCAAAATAAAAAAATTTAAACCATTTTTAGAAAGTTCACAGATAGAACTAGCAACAAAGATTAGGGTAACAATTGATGAAATTGAAGATTTTCATGTATGCCAGGAAATTCATTCTGAGTTAAAATCAAATCCATATTTTGGCGCTAAAGAGATCATAGAATTATTTAAAAAAAAGTCAGAAATCTTTAGTAAAAATAGTTCTGTACAACAGGTTAATTTTAAATTACCGAGTATCACTCAGAGCAATAATAATCCTAAGATTACAATTATTTACGCAGACCCAGTTATAGATGGGACTGGTCATTTTGAGCGTTGTAAAATTTTATATGTACTATTACAGTCTTATGATTTGGATGTAGAAATTACAAAAAACTTACCCCAAAAGGATAATTCAGATCTTTATATAATTGATAATAGAGATTGTGCAGTACATGAGTATCTTAAAAGAAAAAAAATTTTACTTTTAGATAATTTTGGAGAAGATAGTAAGAATTTTCCAACCTTTTACTCAATACCAAATCCCAAGTTAGAATTTGATAAAATAAAAGAAAATATACTAATATCTAGTAGTATTCATTTTTTTGATACTACCGATATTAGTTTAAATTCAATTTTGATTTATGCAGGAAATCTTGGATCAAAAGAATCAGAAATATTAGATGCATTTTTCTTAAAATCCTATGGTAATTATGAAATAATCAGAATAGGAGGAGCTAAGCCAAATAGTAATATTAAATACCACACAAGACTTTCAAGATTATCATTTTATTCTGAGCTTAAGAGATCTTCAATCTTTGTGTCTTATTTTGGTCAGGGAGTTTTAGAAGCTGCATTTCTTAAAAAAAATATAATTCTTTATTCTATATCAGATTATCACAATACGCTATCTAAGCATTTCAGTTTACACTATCCTTCTAAAAATATAGGTTATATAGACTCACTTGAAATACCCAAGTTAAACCCCATTTCAAATCAAATTGAACTTAAAAAAAATGGTTACCAAAATCTAATTCACTTGATTCAAACCATACTTAAATCATAGCTAGTGAGAGAATATATGAAAAAATCAATCCCTCAATCTTTATTTTTTGTTTCTATAATTTTATTAGCTTTTTCCTATTTTTCATTTTTTGCAGAAGAGGTACCCCAACTCCAAGATGTAAAACAAAACCAAGAAAGCCACAAGATTAAATTAGAAATAAGTAAGTACACACAAGAAGGACAGGCTTTTTTAAAAACGGGAAAAACCAATGAAGCACAACAAATGGCCCAGAAAATCAAAAACCTTTCTGAAACAAGTCCTGAGTCATACTACTTATCAGGAGCAATTCAATACATTCTTTCCAATTATTCAAAAGCAGGCAAAGAATTAGAAACAGCCATACGAAATAACCCGGGACATGACCAATCTTTATTTTTGTATGGTATGGTTTACCTCCGACAAAATAAAATAGAGCAAGCTATTATCTATCTTGAAAGAGCATGCAATGAAGCAAATTATAATCCCTTTTATAGATTTAATCTAGCAATAGCCTACTTTGCACTAGGAAAATTTGATAGAGCAAAAATTGAGGCTGAATCAACAGTTCGCTTAAAAGAAAATTATCACAAAGCTAAATTTCTATTAGCAAGCTCTCTCTATAAAATAAACAAAAAATCTGAAAGCTATGCAATTGTTAAAGATTTATATGATAAAAATATAGATAGAAATGAAATCCAAATGTTATATTTAAAATTATCAACTGAGGAGGCAAAAAATTATTCTGAAGTTATACAAATTTTAGCTAAAAAAAATAAATTAAGCTTAGAAGAAAAAAAGATTTTAGCTCAGGTATTTATGGAAGAAGGAGAATATCTAAAAGCTATCCAATTTTATAAAATGGTTTTTGAAAGTGGAATGGATACTGAAGAAGATAATATTAATTATTTAAAATCTATGATAATGATTGGAAAAACAGAAGAAGCAGAAAAATTATTTTCTGCCTATAATAAGAAAAGCCATTCTGAAAAAAAGATTTTGATTGAGACTTATTATTCTACACTTGAAAAGAAATATTTCTTATCTCAAGTCTACCAACCCTATCCTTTGTAGAGCTCTTCTAGTCTTTCACAAATATAATGATAAATTTACTACCAAAGATACTAATTTTTGATTCTCTTCTATTTGCGTTTTAAAACTCATTATTTATCTCCTGAAGAATTTCTAATTGTGCAAGCATATAGGTTAAAGCATGTTCTGTTCGTAAAATATTTTTACTTAGCTTAATTGGTTTAGCTCCATTTTTTTTAAAAAAATCCATGTCTCTATCTGTCATACCACCTTCCGGTCCAAGTATAAATTGAAGGATTTGATTGGGAATAGGAAATTGTATACCTTCATTCATCCAAAGTCCTTGGGGATCCAGGCAATACAAATTATCCTGTAAAAAATAAGGGATTATTGAATGTAACTTTTCATTGTGGAAAATCTTAGGGAGAAAAATATTTTTACCTTGTTCCATACCTAAATATAACTCTTCTAACCATTTTTCATCCTTCCACAAACTAGATTGGATATACGATTTTTCAGTTTTTACTAAAGGAAACATATAAATTTTTGAAATCCCAATGGCTCCTGCTAAAAAAAGAATTTTTTTCATAGTTTGTGGTCTCTGGTAGGAAAGAAATATTTCTAATTCTATTGAAATGGAGGGATTGGATTCTATCGAGTATTCGCCCTTTATATAGTCTGAATTGATTTCTAGGATATGAAAAATACCTAAATCTTTTCCTACTCTACCAGCAAAAAGCTTATCACTTACTCTCACCTTTTTTATGCTAAGTAAATGTAACATTCTTCTTCCACTTATTTTGTAGATAACACTGGACTCGCTTTGCTCGGAGTCCAAAAGAAGGAGATTCATCGATTAGATTTCAAAATTGGGAGGGGCTGGGGGTTTATTTTCAGTTGGTATTTTTGGATTTTGTGGTAATTCTTTAAAATCTTGCGTATTGGCAATTTTATAAATATGAGAAAAGAGCAGAAAAAATAAAGTAAAAACTATTGTAGTTTTTATAAGTTTTTTTTTGTCTATCCCGGAAGAAATATCCGGTTTGTGGTGTTGGTTAAAAAAGAATTCTTCTGGGTACTGGGTCTCATGAATTGAAGATGACCGATTATTGAGATCAAATCGACCAGATTTATACGTCTGAGGATCATCAGGATTGATTTTAAAGGTATGTTGGCAGTAGGGACAAGTAATAAATAAGGTTCCCTTATCTATAGGAAACCTTACTTCTCTGTAACAACTTTCACACGAGCGAATATATTTCATCGCTCATGATATGATTAGTATTTTAAAGATGCTCTAATAAATTCTTTATTTCTCTTGTATTTTTCTAGAGCTGCTTTGTGGTTAAAATCAGCAATATTATCAAGAGTTTCTCTGAAGTATAAGAGATTTTTTGCAAGAAAAGCTTTTTTGAATTCATTTCGAATTGGGTGAGTTTTTGTATTCTCAACATTCTTTAAATTGTAATTTCCTTCTCCTCTGTTAGCAGAAGTTTCTGTTGCCGCATAAACAGCTTCAAAATTTAATTCAGGAGATCCCATTGTATAGTAAACCAAGATTTTATCATCATGAGCACCACCAAAGTCATTAGTAGCACCTGTGTTACTTGAATATGGCTCATTGTCTACAAGGTTAGCTAAATCTGTTTGGTTATTTTTAAAATCAATAGTTTTAAAATTAAATACTAACTTTTTTACTTTCCTGGGTGGTTCTTTGAAGGGATCACCAGATCCTGTAGATGGTCCATCAAAAAAGAGGATTATATACTTAGTTCTAGAACCATAACCATAATCAGTTTTTCCAATTTCTGAGTCTTGGAAATCAAAAACTTCTAATCTAAGGCAATCATTTTCAACTGCTTCTTGGTTAGCAGCAGTTTTACAAGCATCACCTTCGCCTTTTCCTTTGGTTAAAATCATTTTGGCTGGAAGGACTAAAGTTTTTTGTCTCATATAAACTGTATTTCGTTCCAGGTCTTTGTTCATGTCAGAAATGATTTTATCATATCCTACTTCTGTGTCCAATACAGCTTTAGAAGCTTGACCTGCTTCAATGGAACCAGCATTTTTTACTTCAGCCTGTGCGAAGAGACCCAAGTTGATAACAATGGCTATTGCGCCTATTAGTAATCTCATAATATCTTTTTACCTCAAATCTTTAAAAGAGTATAGAAATAACATTTCCCATTCACTTGTAAATATTATTTCTTTGTTTATCGTATTTAAATTAGGGCAAACTTTAACCTAATATTCCTTACGATACTACCAAATTATTTTTCTTTCCTTAACTGTCAATAATTTTAAGACCCCTAATTTTTATGCACTCCATATAAAATGAGAATGGAGGTGCCTGGATTGGTTGGTGAAAGATAACTAACTCAGTAGACCATCTTCGTTCTACGGAGTCACAAAAATCTCGAATATTTCTGCCCGACATTCCCACCATTTCCTGAGCGAGGGCTCTCCTATCTTCCATTTCTATTTGAAGAGCATATGCATGAAGGATTTCAACTATTTCTTCTTGGTTAGGCAGAGGGAAATAAATTGCCTTATCGAATCTTGACAAAAGGGCTGAGTCAAGGTCTCCTTTTCGATTTGTAGCTCCAATTGTAATGGTGCCTGTTTTTGCCTCAAATCCATCTAACTTTCGCAAGAGAACGCTCAATAACTTTCTATTGGCATCGAACATTCCATCATCTCTCTTGCCCGCAAGTGAGTCTATCTCATCTAAAAATAAAAGACAATTTGGAAAAAGGGAAGCTGCATCAAAAACCATAGCTAAATTCTGTGAGCTTTCACCATAGTATTTGCTTAAAATAGACTCAATAGGTACATAAACTAAAGGTATCCTGCATTCTGCCGAGACTACCTTAGCCATACTGGTCTTGCCTACTCCCGGACTTCCTTCAAATAAGATTGCCCTGGGCTTATTCTTCGAAACGAATTTTTTAGTAAGAAGACTTACATTGTCAAAAACTTCCGGATGTTTTAGGGGATAAATAATTGTTTCTTGGATCTCTCTTTTTACTCCCCCATACCCCGCAATTCTTTCAAATCCCATCTTTTCTCCCTTCAATTCTTCTTCTATGGGATCATAGACAGTTGCGCCCAATCTTGTTAGGATTTCTGTGGGATTTTTAGTTTCTGACTTTCCAAGGGAAGAAAGGAATCTATACAAACCAAAGATAGCCAGTAGTTCAGGTGTGCTCATTTCCCCACGCTTAGAAACAAAGATATTGCATTTAGATGGATAAAGAGTAAATCGAATCCGTAAACCTTCCAACCCATATTTGGCATCATACCCGCTTGTAGAAGGGGCTTGCAGTGCCATATATCCTGATTCAATGGAAGAAATTCTCCAATTTTCCATTGAACCGCTAAGTATTTCTACACATTGGAGAAGAATTTCCCCATGGATTTTCCCACTAGCAAATGTAATCTGTATCTCATCTTGGGATAAAACAACCTCAGGAATTGTGGCATTGGAGCGTTCCTCAGGGGCGATGGTTCCAATTTGTTTCAATAGAATTTCTTTGACTTGGAGAATATCTAATGTTTTTTTTTCTTGTTCCAAATTTACTCCAAAGGATAATAGACTTGATGTTATTTTCTTAGAAAGTCACCCGAGCCCTTTCTGAGAATTGCTAAAATATCCTATCCAAATTATTTTTCAGCAGTTCTAATTATGGATTGTGGAAATAGAAAAATCTGTCGAATAGATTTTTAAAGTAGAATTAAACCAATGAAAAGAGGTACCCCATGGTAGATGGTTCGTTATCACAGGATGAATTAAATGCACTCCTAGGAGGGGGCGATGACAGTGGCTCTTCGGATGCTGGGGGAGCTTTTGATTTAGGTGGTGGTCTAGATATTGGAGCAGACGGTCTAGATGCAATTTCTTCCGCCCTTGGACAGGGATTTTCTCCCCCACCCTCCTCCCCAAAAAGTGGAAGTCCAAAAGCAATTTCGGGAACCAATTCTTCCAACTTAAATCTACTCATGGATGTAACCATGTCTCTCACTGTAGAGCTTGGTAGAACTAATATGTTAATTAGAGATGTATTGCAGCTCTCAGAAGGCGCAGTTGTAGAACTAGATAAAAATGTTGGAGAAGATCTAGATCTTTTAGCCAATGGCAAATTGATAGGACGTGGCAAAATCATTGTTATAGATGATTATTATGGAATCCAGATCACCCACATAGTAGATCCTATGGATAGATTGAGTATGGTAGGTATGTAATACAGTTCTAAATCTATTTTTTTTGATAAAATAGTTTGTCCAAAATAAAAATTTCTTTAGACGCACGTCCTCTCTCAACGCCAGTTTCAGGGGTAGGACGCTTAATCGCTGAAACACTAATTCACTTTCCTAATAAAGATAAATACCAATTTTTTCTACATTCTCATTTACCAATCCACAAAAATCATTATAAAATTTTGGACTTACCAAATGTAACACCTAGAATCGGAAAAGGTCTTTTAGCCAAAAAAGGTGGAGCATATTTCTTGTTATATTTACCTTTTGAGATACGCAATGAGGCTCCTGATTTGTTTTGGGGTTCACAACAAGTGGTACCATTAGGACTCCCAACTAATCTGCCTATCGTGCTGACTTTTTGTGATTTAGTTCTGTACCTCTACCCAGAAACAATGAGAAAGATTGCTGCGATACAACAAAGATTATTTCAAAGTTACTCTGTAAAACATGCCGATTTTATTTTATCCATTTCAAATACCACACGCTTGGATCTTTTAAAAAAATTTGATTACCCTTCTGAAAAAACAGGAGTTGCTTTTCCTGGGGTTTCCACTTCAGGAATCCAAGATCTACTTAAAAATTACTCTTCTGAAGCTCCAACAAATCTACCTGAATCCTTTCTTCTGAGTGTATCCACAATTGAACCCAGAAAGAATTATAGTTTTTTATTAAATGCATACAAAGAGTATAGAAAATTAGCCGGAAGTTCCAAACTACCATGGGTTATTGTAGGGAAAATTGGATGGGAAGATCCTTCCTTTATTGAAATACTTGAAAAAGAGATTTTAGAGTATAAAGATATTATAATTATTAATAATTGTCAGGATTCCCTCCTGCACTTTCTCTATTCCAAGTGTGAAATATTTTTATTTGCATCCCTCTATGAGGGCTTTGGAATACCACTCCTGGAAGCATTGGCTCATAGAAAAAAATGTTTAGTTTCAGATATTCCAACTCTGAGAGAGATTGGAGGCGAATCCATACCATACTTAAAAACATTATCTCCAATTGAATGGGCGAAAAAAATAATTGAACTACAATTAAGTAATGAAAAACCAATGATTGATCTCGAAAAATTTAGCTGGGAAAGGTCTGCCCTTGAAACAGAAAAAGCCTTTCAAAGTGTTCTCAAAAAATGAATACCAACCTAGAAGAAAAGCTTTGGAGTATTACAGAGAAAGGAATCATCCAATCCAATCATATAATTCCACTAAAGAGAAACCATAAAATTTCAATCTTGGACTATATGAATAAGGAAAAATTTTTTCTAGAAATTGGTTGTGGTTGGGGTGAAGTGGCCATCCAACTAGCAAAAGAAAATACAAATACAGGTTTTGTACTCCTTGAAAAAAAAATTAACAGAGTCAACCATATCCTAAAAGAAATCAAAAAAAATGATCTCACAAATATAAAAATAATCGTTTTAAATGTTAATTGGTTTTTTGAAGAAATTTTTATGCACAACCAATTCTCTGAAATTCTCTTAAACTTTCCAGATCCATGGCCCAAACTCAGACATCGTAAACATAGATCTTTTACTCTTGAATTTACAAATTCTGTTCTAAAATTTTTGAGCCCAAAAGGAAGATTTAGATTTGCCACAGACCATGGTGGATATGGGAGAAGAGTTATTCGATTGCTGAGAAACAACTCTTTTTCAGAATTGGATTCATTTACTTTTTCCCTAAAAAGACCTGACTTGCCTGTTTCTTTTTTCGAAAATGTAAAAATAACTGAAAAGAAAAAAGTATACTATATAGAATTTTATAAAAAATGAAGCTCAAAGTTTTATTATTGGGACTGGGAAGAATAGGATCTACACTAGAAAAAGATCCACTTAGGTACCATCCATGTACCCATGCAGGTGTACTATTAAATTCATCCCTATCAAAAAATTTTATATTGAAGGGAATTTATGACGAAAAAATTGAAAAAATAAATGACTTTTTAAATGATTGGAATTATAAAAATAAAAAGATATCCACAACTTTAAATGAAATACAAAATGAAAAATTTGACTTATGTGTGATTGCATCCACTTCCGTATCACATTTTAAAAATGCAGAATTTGCCTTAAATATTGGAATTAAACATATCTTACTTGAAAAACCAATCTGCACAAATGAAAAAGATTTAAAGAAATTAAGAAGTTTAGTTAATAAATTTCAAGCAAAGATATGGGTCAACCATGAAAGAAGATACCACCCACTCTACCAATATATCAAAAATGAACTACAATCCGGATCATTTGGAAGTTTGAAAACTATACGGGCATCTGTCTTAACATCTGGACTTTCCCCGGGAATAGCCTTTCATGAACTTGGAGGAGGACCCCTTCTTCATGATGGAACGCATGCAATTGATTATTTAGATTTTTTATTGGGGAGTCCTAAAAAAATACATTTTGTAAATATGCACAAACCAAAAACACAAGAAACTGAAAGTAGAGCAATTGCTCTTATGGAATATGAAAATAGAGTTTTTGTTTTTTTAGAGGCCGGTGGAGAGAGAAACTATTTTCAATTTGAGATGGATATCCAAACGTCAACTCACAGGATCATACTGAGCAATGATGGTCACAAAATTTATAAAACAAAAGAAAGCACTCTATACAAAGGATTTAAAAGTTTACAGGAGATTGAACTTCCCTCTTTTCCAAACTCCAATCCATGGATACAACTCTACTCAGAGATAGTAGATCACCTAAAGGGTAAGGGTGGAAAAATACTTGGGGATCTTGTGGCAAATGAAAGAATTTTTCAAACTCTAAAGGCAATTTCCTCAAAAAATCTATAAATATTTATTTGTAGGAAGTAAGCAAATGCCATAATTTTCTTGCGTTTCTTCTTCAAATTCTAAGGATGGAAGTATTCTTCATGAGCTACTCTTCTGAAAACCCTACTCTAGAAAAGGAAATCCTAGAATTTAGAAAAAAAGGACACCGAACCCGTTTTTATACGGTTTATTTTTTTGTTTTAAGATGGACTCTTCGTTTTATATGGCTTTATAAGCTTCGCTCCCTTTGGTTAGAAACCCATAAGAAAAATGAAATAGAAGAAGCTCTTTTTTTAAAACTATCATTGGAATGTAGAACCCTCTTCCTTCGGTTAGGAGGTGTATACATTAAGGTTGGGCAATTTATATCGAATTTGGCTCATATCCTCCCAACAAGCTTTCTAGAAAATCTTAAAGACCTCCAAGACCGGGTTCCTCCCCATACCTTTTCAGAAATAAAACAAAGATTTTATAACGAGTTTAATAAAAATATTGAAGAAGTCTTTCCTGATCTAGATCGGGTTCCCCTAGCATCTGCATCTACAGCCCAAGTTCATAGAGCCACATTCCAGGGTAAAAAAATAGTCATAAAGATTTTATATCCAAACATTGAGACACTCGTTGAAAAAGATTTAAGAACAGTTCTGTTTGTGATGAAATGGATAAATTCCTATTTATATAAATTTGAATACAATAAAATTCATTCAGAAATAAGCATTATCGTACGAAGGGAAATGAATCTTAAAGAGGAAGCTCTTTCTCTACAAAAAATGGCAGAGCTTTTTAAAAACGAAAAAGACTATGTATTCCCTTATGTTTATGAAGATTTTACAAGACAGGGGATTTTGGTAACTAAATTCATCGAGGGAGTTAAAATAACAGAAACTAGAATTAACAATAAGAAGAATGGAAAACCATCCCGCCCCTTACTTTTGTTGGTTCGTGCTTATATTTTGATGATTTTTCAATTCAAGTTTTTCCACGCCGATCCCCACCCCGGTAATTTAATTTATACACCACAGGGAAAGCTTTGCTTTATAGATTTTGGAGCTGTATCCGAGTTACCCACCAATATAGCACAATCTTTGAAAAGAATTGTCCAATCCGCTATTTCCAATGATTACTATGGAGTAGTGGAAGGTTTAGATTCAATGGGCCTATTGGACAAATCTGTAAACAAAGAAAAATTAGAACAAATTTCTCAATTTGCCATTGAGAAATTAAAATCATTTATTACAAACACAGATTATTTTAGAAATATTTCCATAGAACAGCTCGAACCCGAAGAAGTATATATCTTCTTAGATGGTATCAATACCAGCTTACAAGAGTTAATGCAAGTAACACAACTCCCAACAAATTACATAATGCTACAGAGGGTTTTAGGGTTATTAATTGGTACTACAGCAGTACTAGATCCCTATAGAACCATTTTTGAATATGCTGAAGAACCTTTTTATGAAATAGTAGAAAGCAATAAAAAAGAAGTTATACAAATGATTAAGGATGATGGTCATGAGATTGCAATTGCAACTCTCCAATTACCCTTAGAGCTTCAAAAAGCTTTAATTGCACTTAACCGGGGTAGAATTAGGTTTATCAATAGAGATATTGAAAAGCATACTGAAAAAATGTACTCATTAGGAATAAATGTAATACAATCTATATTTGTGATTTCTGGAGTGCATTTTGGAAATACTTATTATTTTCAAAATAATCAAATTGTATCTACTTGTTTTTTCCTATTTTCTTTTTTCATCAGTATTGGCCTTTTTCGTTCTATCATAAAGAATAAGCCCACAGGCTTAGATTAATTTAAATTAAGAGGTCAAATTTGAAATATTTCGAAAAAAAATTTTTTGAAGTATATAAACCAGTTTATATACTATTTGTATTAGTTGGTGTTGTAATAGATTTATCAACGAAATACTGGGTAGTCCAAAATTATAGTTATCAGGATAGCGTATGCTATATGGGTCAGTTTTTTTGTATGACACTAACTTTTAATACAGGATTTGTTTTTGGAATTTATCAAAATAACTCCTCAATATCAATTGTTTCTACTGGATTTGCTATTATCTTTTTATTTTGTTATAGATGGATAAATCATGATATTGGCAACAAATGGGGATGGAATCTTGTGATGGTGGGTGCATTTGGAAATTTTATTGATAAATTTTTCGTTAAGACGCCTCCGGGTGGTGGTGTTAAATTTGGCTTAAAACCACTAGAACATGGGCAATACATAGGAGTGGTAGACTTTATAGATTTTGACTGGCCTGACTTTTTATTATTTCATAGATGGCCTGCTTTTAATTTTGCTGATTCTTGCATCTCTGTTGGACTTGTTATTTTGATTATAACTATTCACTTAGATGAGAAAAGAAAATTAATGGAGGAAGAAGCGGCATTAAAAAAATAAATCTTTATTCCTTTGTAACTTTAATTTCCTGGTTTGTTTCTATTTCTCCAGAAAACAGATCAGATTTAAAATTTAATACTATTTGAAAAGGAAGACTTTGGTATTTCCCAAATGACTTTTGGTCTTCTTTTTTTTCTTTTTGTTTTTCTTTTAATAGATTTCCGATATAAACAAATGAATAAATATAATCATTTCCCATATCAAAACCCTCAATTGTCCCAAATATTCCATTGAAATTATAATTAGATTTGTAAGATGATAATATGATTTCTTTTTCATTCAGTAAAAAAGGACGGTTAAATTTAATGATAAAACCTGTAGAGATTCTAGATTTAAAATAGATAAAATTTGATAATTGGTTCCATGTTTCAATTTTATTATCTTTTGGAATAAGAATTGAATATTCTTTTTTTCCATTTATTGGAGTGTCGCAAATACCTTCTTGGCTAGAGTATTCGCATGGTATAATTTCCTGAATTTTTAACTCCTGAATACTACATCCAAATAAATTTAAGATAGAATAGATAATAAATATATTTAAAAATTTAATACTATAAGTGGCGTTCCTGCAAAAAGTCAGTTTTTGCAATTTTATTCGCAACAATCCTAGGCTTTTTTCCGCCTGTCGGCGGAAAAAGATAGTTATTGCAGTTGCGTCATAAATTAATTTACTATAAAAATTAGAAATCATGATGAACCTTTAGTAACTCTATATTTATAATTATAAATTTTAATATTATTTTTCTATTTCTATGATTAAATTGGTCATTCTCATTTTCCATATATCGGAGTCCCTTAAAACTTTTTTTCACTATTGATATGATAATCTCTAAGTGCATTAAAAAAATAAATAACTTCATTCATTGTAAAAAATTCGGGAGCAGTATCTAATGGTTGAAGTTGAAGCTTCTCATATTTATAAATTACCTCAGCATAGATCCCATGAAACAAATACACTCTGTGGAAATCATCATAAATGGAAGAAAGTACAACATTGTGAGAGGATAGATATCCTGGTATAATTCGAATGGTAGAATCTTTTTTGAGAATTTTCTTTCTGATCTCAATACATTTCTTTTTCAACTCAGGCAATTCTTCTCTATTTACTTTTCTTTGGAATGCAAGAATTTTAGTGCCTTCTCCCAAAAGAGTACTTGATTTTTCAGAAATATCAATTGTCCATTTTGGCATTGGGTTACTTTCTAGATAAACTTTAGAAAAGGATTTTTCACAAATTTCTTTGATACGAAAGTAGGCTTCCAGTTGGTTAAATGAAATAATACAGAAAAGTGTAGCTGGTGATGGTTTTGATGGATTTTCTTCAATTATTTGCTGGAGATGTTTCATTTTTATGCTTACGAAATCTTAAATTTAGATATTATTTCGGGAACCTCTTTTAGGTCGATTATTTTAGCTACTCCCCCCCTCTTTATAGCTTCTTTGGGCATACCAAATACAACACAACTTTCCTCATTTTGAGCATACGTTATGACCCCTGCATCGAACATATCCTTCATACCCATTGCCCCGTCATCTCCCATGCCCGTTAAAATCATTGCCGCACCATTTTTTCCAACATTTTTAGCAAATGATCGAAATAGTACATCCACTGAAGGCCTATGTCTGCTGATCAATGGTCCATCATGAACATCAACTATGTACTGAGCACCACTTCTCTTAACCGCCATATGGAAGTTACCAGGAGCGATCAATACCTTCCCCGGAACAATTCTATCCCCATTCTTTGCTTCTTTAACTTCAATAGAGCAAAGAGAATTTAATCTATCAGCAAAAGCTTTGGTAAATTTTTCGGGCATATGTTGTACTACAACTATTCCAGGGCATCCTACATCTAGCCTTGTCAATATATACTCCAAAGCAATTGTTCCCCCGGTTGAGGTTCCAATTGCAATTATTTTCTCAGTTGTGTTTAATGGGGTAAGGGTAGAGATAGAAGGTACAATCTTTTCATGTTTCTGCTGAGTTGAATTTTTATTATTATTTTGTATTGCAAAAGATTTAATTTGTTTTACATTACTTTTGGCTGCACCTTTGATTGCATCAATTAATTTACCTGAAGAATCAGTAAGAAAATTCTTTAAACCTATTTGTGGTTTTGTGATAATATCAACTGCTCCAGAAGATAATGCCTGCATTGTTGTTTCTGAATTTTCAATTGTAAGTGTTGAACATATTACTACGGGGGTTGGTCTTTCAGCCATAATTTTTCTTAAAAATGTAATACCATCCATTCTTGGCATTTCAATATCCAATACTATAACATCCGGCCATTCGTTTTTCATTTTATCTAATGCAAAAATTGGATCAGCGGCTGTATATAATAAGTTTAATGCACTATCTGTTTTTATGATTTCTGTAAGAACTTGTCTTACAAGTGCAGAATCATCTACAACTATCACATTAATTTTATTTGAAATCATGAACCAATTTCCTGGCGCTTTAACCAGACATTACCACTCCATATTTCAAAATGAAGCCTTCTAGAATTTTTTCCGCCTAGATTCTCAGAAACAACGTTTAAATGTGAAGTTTCTACAATTTTTCTAGATAATTCTATATTTTTTAAACCAATATTGATTTTAGAAGATTGTACTTCTCTATCATCCGCTTCATGGGCAAACATAGAAGATCCTCCAAAAATTTTGACCATATACTCGGCAGGTTTTGTACTATTTTTTCTGAACTCTTTTTCGAAAAGTTGCCATGCTTCATCTCCATATTTACCATTGAGAGTATTGGAAGAGTTTTCAGAATTAGATCCCCTGGTGGGCAGCATAAAATGGCACATGCCGCCTTCTTTTAATCTTGGATGCCAAATACAAAACGATACACAAGAACCAAGAATTGTTCGTATTCGAGTTGAACTATCTCCCCAAAAAAAATCTCCGGGTTGCAAGAATACATCTAATATGTGCTCAGGTGTATGCAATTTATTCTTTCAAAGATAATGATACATTTTCAACTACTGAGAGCTCATCTATACTTAGTACATTTATTGTATTTAAAATTATTATAAATCTTCCCTCAATTTTTCCTATACTTTTTATAAAATCATTTCTAATTTTTGAACCAAAAGATGGAGCCTTTTCAATATCGGCGATTGGAATGTCTATCACCTCAGAAACTGCATCTACCAGTAATCCCACATCCATCTTTTCATCAGTATATCTGACCTCAACAATTATGATACATGTTCGCTTAGATATCTTTGATTTATCCCTACCTATTCTTATTTGTAAATCTATAATTGGTACGACATTACCTCTTAGGTTTATCACTCCAAGCACAGAATTTGGCATCAATGGAATGGTGGTGATATGGGAGCACTCTTTAATTTCTTTTACTGAGTGAATATCAACAGCAAATGTTTCAGTGCCGGAAAGGAATGTTAGAAATTGATTTTCTTCCATGAGATACTCCGGATTTAGTATTTTTCATAGCTATTGTATTCTTCTGGATCTGTAGTTGTCTTAACGACACCTTTTGGAGATGAAAGCTTTGCTTCATTTTGACTTCTAAATTTTGCAGATACAGTTTTAAATTGCAATTCCGATCCTGCCAAAGTGAAAAAACCAATCACATTTCTTAGGTTGTCAGCCTGCCCACTTAGCTCTTCGGATGTTGATGCCAACTCTTCGGAAGAAGATGCATTTTGTTGCGTCATCGCATCCAGCTGAGCAACTGCTTTGTTTATATTGGTTACCGAACTGGACTGTTCGGTAGTGGATGCAGAAATTTCCTGAACCAAATCTGCTGTTTTATTGATAGCAGGTACAATTTCTGCAATGAGTTTTCCTGCTGTTTCTGCAATTTCTACGCTAACTGAGGCCAGATCACCAATTTCATTGGCAGCTACCTGGCTTCTTTCCGCTAACTTCCTAACTTCAGATGCCACAACTGCAAACCCCTTGCCGTGCTCCCCAGCCCTTGCCGCCTCAATCGCAGCATTGAGTGCCAAGAGATTTGTTTGGTATGCGATATCTTCTATAATTCCAATTTTTTCTGCAATCTGTTTCATTGCTTTGACTGTTTCATTGACTGAAGATCCGCCCTGCTTTGCCGATTCTGCTGTCTTTGTAGCTATAATATTTGTCTGACGGGAATTTTCAGCGTTCATATTGATATTGGAACTCATCTGTTCTAGAGAGGCACCTGTTTCCTCTACTGATGCAGCCTGTTCACTGGCACTTTGGCTAAGACTTTGTGCTGTTGCACTTACTTGCTCGGATGCATTTAAGACAGCTTCTGAGTTATTTCTAACCTCTTCGATGACTTCAGAAATTTTGTCTACTGTACGGTTTGTATAGTCCTTAAGTTTTCCAAAAAGACCAGAATATGATTTGTTAATTCTTTGGCTGAGATCTCCTCTTGAAAGTGATTCCATGATTCTTGCCATGTCATTCAATCCTGACTCCGAGAGTTCTAATACTTTATTGATACCCTCTGCAAGAATTAAAAAGAATCCCTCTTTAGAGCCAGTTGTAATACGAGAATTAAACTCCCCCTCTACTGCCAAATTAACAATTTTTTCAATTTCTTTTTGAACTGCGTACTCTTCTGTAATATCAGCCCACTCTACTACACTTCCCAGCCTTTCTCCTTTTTCATTGATGATTGGGTTTGCACCCAAATCAAAGATCCTACCACCAATATTGATAACTGCATGGTGTGTATTGTTAAAAGAACCTAGAATTCCTTTTTGTTTTTCAGGCTGTTTATGAAATCTATCAATATTCATACCAATCAAGTTTTTAGAATCAAAGTGAGAAAATTCTTTTTTTATATCTGACTCGGCATTTGAAAACATTTTGTAGATGGACTTATTCATATAAATAACTTTTCGATCGTTGTCAGCTACCATCACATTGGTGGAAACATTGTCCAATGCCACTCGAATACGAATGTTTTCATCTAAAATCCTCGCTCTCTCTGCTTCTATTCGAATTTGGTCTGTTTTATCTACCCATTCTACAACATATCCCAATTTATCTCCAAGGGCAGATGTGATAGGGTTTGCTCGCAAACTATAGGTTCTCTCACCAAATGTAATAGTTGTAGTATGGGTATCTTTTAAATTTGCCAAGAGGTTTCTTTGGTGGGATGGAGTCTTGTGATATGAATCAATATTTGACTTCATAAGACCTGCAACAGAGAAATTAGGAAGTTGTTTTCTAATTTCCATTTCTCCCGATTTAAACATTTCTTTAATGGAAGAGTTCATGTAAGTTACATTTAAATCTATATCACTCATCATGATATTTGTGGAAACATTATCTATCGCAACCTTAAATTTAGTTAATTCGGTATCTGCATTTCTAAAAGCCTTTTGGAGTTGGTTTAAGTTATAATAGACGGAATCAATCTCAGATTGTGTTCCCGTATGAGAATCTAAATTTATATAATTCTTATTTGAAATATGTTCTAAATTTTTAATAAGTTCAAAAAAAGGAGAAATTAAATTAATTCTCAGAAAATAAAAGGCTAAAATAAGCAGGGCAATATTAAAAAAACTTATAAAAAGATCTAAATCTCTTTTGGCGGAATCTCCATTTGAATTTTCTTTGCTTGAAATTTTTGAATCCAAAATTGTCTTTAACTTATCCTGGATCCTTTGATCAATTACAGAAATCTTATTGATAGCCGAAGTATCTATTCCTCTATTATCTTTTAATTGGTCTATGTATGTTTCTTGCATTGAAAAAAGATCTGATGCTAGTTCTTTTATAATTTCCAACTTTTCTTTTTCATTTGTTGATTTTTCAATGTATGAGTTAATGGATTTATTAAAATTTACTTTTGATTTTTCAATTTTTTCTAGAGCGATTTTATCTTTTGTAAGTAAATACGTTTTAAAATCACTTGAAAGAGTGTGAATAGAATTTGAAAGTTCATTCAGAGTAAGAATAGCAGATAACTTTTGGTCGGAACCTGTTGAATTTACCATTGATTTAGTGGTATAGATAGAACTTAAAATTGTACTGAGCACCAAAACTGCAAAGGTCAAAAGCAGCCTATTTGATAAATTCAGGTTTTTAAACATATAATTCTCCAATTATTTATATTTTAATTTATAATATCTAAAGTATATCTTCTTTTTGTAAAAAACTTGCCCTTTGAAATAACATACCAACATCTAAAATCAGTGCAACCTCTCCGCTACCCAGTACGGTTGTACCGCTAATTCCTTTTAGATTTTGAAATAATTTTCCCAATGGCTTTATAACAGTCTGAAACTCTCCATGAAGGCTATCCACAAGAATACCTACCTGAGAACCCATATTTTGCAAAATTAATATATTTTTTCTTGATGTACTACTATCTTCAGGAAGATGAAATAATTTGGAAAGCCTTAAAAATGGCAATAAATTTCCCCTGAGGTTAATAAAATCATTTTCTGTGCTATCTTCGTCTTTATATTCTATGCATTCTACAATCTGGTAAAGGGGAACTACATAATAAAAATTAGCAATTTTAAATAAAAATCCATCTATGATTGCTAATGTGAGAGGCAGGCGGATTTGAAATATAGATCCCTTATCTTCTTCCGAAAATAGTGTAATACTTCCTCTTAGGGATTCTATATTTTTTTCTACAACATCTAACCCAACTCCCCTACCTGAAATACTAGTAACTTTTTCAGCAGTTGAAAATCCTGCTTTGAATATTAATCTGTGGATTTCAGCATCAGAAAGATTTTTTTCAGGATTAATTAACCCTTTTTCAATTGCTTTTTTTAAAATTTTCTTTTTATCCAGGCCTCTACCATCATCTTTAACTTCTATCACAATGTTACCAGCTTCGTGGTATGCATGCAAAGAAAGTTTCCCTCTAGGAGATTTCCCTCTTGCAATTCTGTCTTCAATGGATTCTATACCATGATCCAAAGAGTTACGAATTAAGTGCATGAGTGGATCATTGATCTTTTCTACCACAATTTTATCAAGTTCAGTTTCTCCACCTGTGATGGTAAGTTGTACATCCTTATTGAGTTCCTGTGAAATATCCCTAACAACCCTATGAAATCGATTGAACGTTTCTCCAATTTGAACCATTCTCAAATTTAATGACGTGTCTCTAATTTCATTTATAAGTACATTTAGATGTGATACTATTTCAATTAGATTTGAATCTTTTCTTTCTGTAGAAATCTGTGATAAATTTGCACCATTTACAACTAGCTCTCCTACTAAATTTATAAGTATATCTAACTTTGAAGAATCTATACGAATTGATTTATTTTCTTTGGTTCCAAATTCTTTTGTTTTTGGGGAAAGTTCGTTTTTAGTATCAAGAGAATGGTGTATGTCAGAAATTTCTTCTTCAACATGGTTATTTTTTATTGGCTGTTCTAACTCTTTAACAGGATTTTCTTTTGATTTTTTATAATGAATCTTAATTAGTTTTAATGTTTTTTTATCTAATGATTTAGTATAAAAGAGTGACCTTACAAGCCGAATGATTGGTTCTTTTCTATAAATAAAAAATTCTATCCAATCTTGTGGTTTTCTATGTGGACTAAGAATATATATATCACAATCATATTGTACAAATTCAAATGCTTCCTGAACAAATAATAAATCTTTATCGCATTTATATAATATTTCAAAGCCTAGATAACATCCTTCAGGATCTAAGTTTTCTATGGTGGGAACTTTATTTGTAAGGGTATACAATCTAATAATTTCCCCTACTCTATTGAGATATTGGAATGTAGAAAAAGGATCTAATCCATTGCGAATGGTATCTTCCTTAAACCGTAAAGAAATATGCCATAGGTATGACTTACTTTCTTTGGCTACTTTTTCTGGACTCTGAACCACATTTTGAGCCACAGCTTCATTTTTACTCAGAGGAGGTACTACACCGAGTAAATTTTCTAAAATTCCTGTCAATTTTTCTTGATTTTTAATTGTACTACGCTCTAAAGGATTCCCATTTGCTGCCGCTTCTATTAATTCACTTATGTGATCCCTACAATCTAAAAACAATCCAATAGACTCTTTTTTGAATGGTAAAATTCCTTCACGAATTTTATCCAATAAGGATTCTACAATATGGGTAAAACTAACAATTGCTTCGTATCCAAAAATTCCTGCAGATCCTTTGATGGTATGAATAAAGCGAAATAGTTCATGAATTTTTTCTTCTGGTATTACTTCCACTTCCTCTAATTCAAGAAGAATTGACTCCATCTTTTGAAGAATTTCACTGCACTCCGCAGTAAATACTTCCCTAACTTCCCCCATATTATCCATAGTTTACCTTAAAATTTTAGGGAATCGACCTGTTCCATAATTGAACTTGAAATCCTTTCGATCTTTAGAACTCACAACTACTTTGTCTGAAAAAAAACCAATCAATCCGAATGTATCAAAAACTTGTAGTACGGGTTTACTATGAGATAAAATTTTGAAAATGTGCCCTAATTGAAACGCTGAGTTTTTTAAGGAAATAAATAATTGTATAAAGGAAGAGTCAAATTCAGTTACCCCCTTTACATCAATAATGATGGTGGGAACTCTCTCCGTGATAGGAAAGATCATCTCCTTAAATTCTTTGACATTGTATGCATTTAACTTACCACTCAATGTGATAGTACACGACTGCTCATCTTCCTGAAGCTCAACAGTATAGCTCATGTTATCAATTTGTTAATTGCATTGAGCAATTGCTCGGGACTGAATGGTTTTACCAACCAAGCTTTAGCACCCGCCTCTAATCCTTTTCTTTTTTTTTCTTCTTGGGATTCTGTGGTAAGCATGATTATGGGAATAAATCTAGCCTTTTCATGAGCTCTAATTTTTCCCACAAAAGTCAATCCATCCATATTCGGCATATTTACATCACATACAATTAAATTGAATTCGGAAGTTGTAGCTTTTTGGAATCCATCTACACCATCTATTGCATCTGATACTTCATATCCTGCATTTTTTAATTGCAAAGTGAGTACTTTTCTAAATACAGCCGAGTCATCAATTATCAAAATTTTCTTAGCCAAAGGGTTCTCCTATTTTAGTGTCGGTAAGTGGATTTCGGCATACACATAAACTTCATTATTTATCTTTTGGTTATAAATCCTAAACGTACCATTGTGTTTTTGGATGATATAATCTATGGCTGAAAGCCCAAGCCCCAATCCAAACTTATTTTTAGTTATTAGCTCTTCTACTGGAGGATGGTTTCTAAAAAAAGGTTCTAGTAAAATCTTTTCCATCTCTTCAGGAACTCCATCATAAATTTCGGAATCAATCTTATTTTTAACTAAAATATTTACTGCCAATTTCTTCCGTTCAATTTGTATTTCTATACTAGAATTTGCTTTTCCATATTTATAGGCATTGATAAGAGTTTCCTCTAAGATTAGGAGAATCTTTTCTTCGTCAATATTTAAGTAGATTGGGTCATGTGCTTCAGGATAGATAATTTGAATTCCTTTATTATCAAATAGCGTGGAGAGAGTATCCATCTCTGCCTTTAAATCATCGAAAATTTCCTGTAGTACATTTTTTATTCTTCGGGGTGTCATCTCCATAATACGTATCATATTTTGGAGCCCATCTAAGATTCCCCTGGTATAATTATTATTTTCGTACAAAAGGCTCATCAACTCTCTATCCACCAAAATCCCATCATTTGTTTCACTAGAAAGGGATTTCATCATATCAACGAGTGAAACCATAGATCCCACTCCACTGCCCTGGGATAAACTTGTGGCAAGGTTGTAGATAAACAATCGATTCAATGTAAATCTGGAAATTTGGTCGATTGGTCCCTGTACTTCCAATTTTTGGTTGTACCTAATACGAAACCCTTCCACCGCCAATAAATTTTCCTCTAGACCGCGTAAATACTGGAGTTCAAAGATATCTTCAAGTAAAAAGTCAAGGTCTCCCTGCAAATACTCTGCTTCCAAATAATCATAGAAACCCATATTTCTACACTTTCGAAACCCTTCCTTATAGGGTAGATCGCCGATAAAAATGGTTATGGGTGGCTTCCGATCTTTGTCATTGCACTCCTCTATAAACTTTTCCGGTGTGACCCCGCTAAACTCAGAGTGGAAGAAAAAAATAAAAGATTTTTTTTGAAGCAAGAGATCTCGAATGCTTTCCACACGGGGAAACAAAACCTTGGGTACGGCCCTCATGAGTAAATCTTTCTGGAGCTTATCTGCAAAGGTATTTACCTTTGAAAAAATTAAAATCGGTTGGCTTGGGATGTACTTAGAATCGATCACATTTTAACTTCTAATTACAATATAGGAAAGTTCTCTTATTATTCAAGAACTTTCATTGGATTCCTTATCTGGGTTTAACACTATCCATTGGATTTGTATTTTTGATTGAATCCATAGATTTTTTTACGTTTTCCATTTCCTTTTTTTGAGAGTCTGCATCTTGCATTATTTTGGAAGATGATTCTTTTGATTTTGATTTAATCTCTCCTGCTCCTGATTTTCCTGTCTCTACCTGATTTTTAAGATTTTTGGCATCTTCTGATTTAAGAGTATTGAGTTTGGAGGTGTCCTCTTCTTTCTGGGTATTTAAAGAATTTTGATCCCTTATTTTTTGTTCATCTAATGTATTTTGATTGGATTTTTTTTGCTCATCAAGTGTATTCTGGTTAGAATTTTTTTGATTTTGAAGCATTGAATCTTGGTTTGCTTTTAACTCAATAAGATTCTCTTGGATCCTCTCTTTTAGCTCATCCAAGCGTCCTGTTAGGGAGGATGAATCTGCCTCTAGTTCTTTTCTTTCCTCATCAGATAGATCAAGAATCTCTAACGTACCACCAATACCTTTTTTACCAGCCCCCACTGAGGTACCCGAACTATTTGGGCTCTCAAAAGCTACCATTCCTTCCAAAACCATAATAACTCCAGTGTCCGACTCTGTCACAGAAAAATCAGTTCCCCGAACCCCCGCTACCATAGTTGAAGTTTTTATTCGATAAGATTCTTTGGGCTTAAGTTTATTCTTAATTTTTGTATGAATTTTACCCCTTTTCAAGTTGAATTCTGCATTTATACCCTCTCCAGAAAAGAGGGATGCTATGCTAACTTCAGATTTTTCTTTAACCCTCACCAGAGCTCCATCCGGAAATTCCAGATCTACAAAGGAGGTGCCTCGGTGGCAATGGAATCCCCTTCTACCAAGATGCTACCATTGGCAATGGGTATTTCTTTACCTGCCCTAAAAAAATGAACCTGACCACTTTTTGCAATGACAACAAGTATAGCTTGCCCTACAATTTCAGGTTTATTAGATTTACAAAGTGAAAGACCTAATACTAAAAAAAAACAAATGACTTTAAAAATAAAATTTTTCATAAATCTCCACATAGATAAATAAATACTTGTTAGAAGAATAATTTTTATTTCACTAAATTCTGCAATTTTTTTTTATAATTCACAAATTGACTATTAGCCTAACCTCATATGCCAACAGGTTTTATCCAGAGAATGCTTGACCCTAGAGACATGATTACAAATTCTGCTTACAGGCGAGTGTGGTGAAATTGGTAGACACGCCAGATTTAGGTTCTGGTACCGAGAGGTGTGGGGGTTCAAGTCCCTTCACTCGCAAATGTAAGACTCTTTCCTCCACTATTCTCATTTTTAACTCATTTTCACATGTATTTATAACATTTTCCTTTTTTCTCATCCTGTGTTTCTTGATTCCTTCTCTAGAGGGGGGCGTTCTCAGAAGACCCAAGCAATTTCGAATCCTAATAGCTGGAGATGTTATGTTCGATTGGGGATTGCGTGAGACCATGGGAAAAAAGGGAGTCTATTCTCCCATAGAAGGTCTAGTGCCCCTCTTCGAAGAGGCTGATATAAAAATGGTCAATCTAGAGACACCAGTTTCCGCATTTGCAAGTCCTGACCCAAAAAAACCTTATGTGTTCAATGCAAAGCCTGAAGAATTGAATCTTCTCACGAGGTTAGATGTGGATCTAGTATTTTTGGCAAACAACCATTCCATGGATTATGGAAAGGAAGGTTTGTATGAAACAGTGAAAAATCTGAGATCTAAAGGGATTCTCCAAGTTGGTGCAGGGGAAAATGTAGAGGAGGCATACAAGCCAAAATTCATCAATTTTCGAACAAATACAATTAGAGTAACATCTGCTAGCGCCATAGGTGAGCAAAGGCTGTATGCTACCCCCACCTCTCCCGGAGCTGCTCCGTACTCCGTCCAAAGACTCAGCAAAATCTCTGTAGATTCAAAAGATTTCAATTTACTTTCCCTCCACTGGGGGATTGAATACAATCCGGAACCTACCAAAGACCAGATTACAGGTGCACATAAGCTCATATCTTCGGGATTCCAAGTGGTGGTTGGGCACCATCCCCATATCCCCCAGGGCATAGAAAAGTACAATGATGGATTGATCGTCTATTCTTTAGGGAATTTTATTTTTGGCAGCAAAAATCAGTATTTAAATCATAACATAGCAATCATGCTCTATGTTCAGGACAACAAATTGACCCTTTGTGAAATCATACCCATCTTTGGAAAATTTCAAAATGGCGAACACATAATCTATCCGCTCGAAGGAGAGGAGGCAAAAGATTTTTTGGGGGAGATAGCCCATCTTTCCGAAAAATTAAATACCAGAATATTAATCCGAAATAGCAGGGGTTACATCTATTTCTAGTGCAAAAGAAATTCTTGTTGCCACTTAAGAATTTACGGTCGAAAGTATTAAGAAGGGATACGAATAGAGATGGATAAGTTAAAAAGCATGATGTTTGAACAGGAATCTATCATGGAAAAGGACGAAAAAGAAAAGGTTGAAGTCCTCGGTGATTCCATCGATGAGTGCTTAAAATTAGCCTCAAAACACCTCAACAAACCCATTTATGATCTGGAGTATGAAGTACTACAGAGGGGAAAAACTAAGTACTATTTTTTTAAAGAACCTTACCATCTCCGTGTGTTCTATGCAAATCCAGAAAACAATTTAGATGATCTCAAAGCCCTAGATGATAAACTCACAGGGGGATTGGGAAAACTCAATTCAAAAGATCTCAAAGAATTTATAACCCCCAAAGATATAGATGGTTTCTTTCGTATCAAATACTATCGCCAAGGTCTGTATATATCCTGCCACAAACCTGTGGGAGAAGGCAAACCTGTTCGTGTTGAAGATGTAATGAAAAAAATCTCAATTCGTGGCATTCCTCTTCCACCTGAAGAAAAGGTTCGGCAAGCCGTTGAAATTTGCAAAGGGGATTATGTTCGTGTTGCAGACTCCAAGTTAAAGCCGTTTGCAGAAGCTACATGTAAAATAGATATCAGCCTAGAAAAGATGAAAGCATTTGTCATACTGACAGCACCCAAACCGGGAGGACGCGATTTTGAGGTGAAAGACATTGTCTTTGAATTGAAAAAAGAAGATATAGTCTTTGGCATCAAAGAAGATGAAATCAAGAAGATGTTAGACAATGAACTGTATAACGAACCCATCCTTGTTGCTGTAGGTGAAAATCCTATGAAAGGTGCTGATGCTCGGATTGTCTACCATGTACGAATTGAAAGGGAATTGCGTCTCAAAGAAGATGCCTCTGGAAAGATTGATTTTAAAAACCTAGATTTGATTGAAAACGTTGTGATTGGTCAGCTCTTAGCTGAAAAAATTCCTGCAGAAAAAGGTAAATGGGGAAGAGATCTGTACAACAATCCATTGGAAGCAAAGGATGGTATGGACATTCCCTTTCTAGCCGGAAAGGGAACAATCCTCTCTGAAGATAAAACAAAATTAACTGCTGAAGTGAATGGACAGGTAATCTTTGCAGATGGAAAGGTTAACGTTGAGACAGTCTACAAAGTAGCCGGGGATGTAAATATGAAAACGGGGAATATCACATTCCTGGGTTCAATCGTGGTTACGGGAAGCGTGGAAGATAACTTTCATATCAAAGCATCGGGTAATATTGAAATTTATGGAACCGTCCAAAAGGCAACTGTAGAGGCAGATGGTGATATTGTAATACGTCAAGGTATCACAGGAAGAGATGAAGCAAAAATCATTTCTTCTAATGGAAATGTGATAGCTAAGTTTATACAGGATGCAAATGTCACAACCGACAAAGATGTGATTGTTCAGGAAGTTATCATGAATTCTACGGTTAGTGCGGGCGGAAGTATTGTTTGCAATGGTAAAAAAGCATACATTGTGGGTGGTGTGACCCGAGCAGGAAAATTGGTCCATGCCAAAAACTTGGGATCTAAGTCCACTCCTGCCACAGAAATAACAGTGGGATTGAGTCCAAAATTATTGCGTCAGGTGGAAGAATACCAAACCAAGAAAAATGATGCCCAATCTAAATTGGACAGTCTTTATAAAACTCTCAAAACACTCAAGGCTCGAAAAGAATCGGATCCTGCTTCCTTTACAGAGGAGCACCAAAACCACATGAATAAGCTAGAAGGTGGAATGAAAAAGCTGGAAAAGCGGATTATGGACTACGATAAAGAAATCCAAAACCTTCATACTTATATGGAACAAACATCCCAGCAGGGAAAGGTGTACTGTGAAAAGAAAATCTATCCGGGTGTTGTGATTACAATTAAAAATGCAGAACCTTTTATTTGTAAAAATGAAGTTTCCGCAAAAGTCTTTTTCCTTGAAAATGACAGAATCAAGCAAAAACCATTTGTAGATCCTGAAACAGAAGCTGGGGGCGGTGATCCCAAGAAAAAGAAAGGGGGGGCAGCAGCTCCAGCAGCGGCAGGTAAGTCCGAAAAAGAAGAGTGAGGAATTAATTTGGAATTATTAGCACTGGTAGTTTTTAATCTAGTATTTGGGGTTTTACTTTACTTTATTTTATCTGTAAAGGTCACAAACAGTGTGCGCGACTACCAGATTGTAAAATTAAAAAAAGAAATCCAAACCCATACCCTTAACTTTTTCAAAGAGTCGGAAAGCTATTTGGCTCTTATGGACTCCAGAATCACTATTTTCAAAAACCTCATCCAAAAAGCGGAATCCATGGGATTGGATTTTCATAATCCAGAGGCAAATGTTTTTCATGAGTGGAAACTTACTACTGAAACAAAATCTGATGACCTCCTAAAAAAATTCACGGATGAAAGAAACCGTATTCTAAGCACCACAGATACAATGGAAACAAAGCCTACGCCTACCCCAAGAATTCTAGTTCAGAGAGAAGCCCTTCCCCCCAAAGCAATTCCAATGGAAGATTCAGGGATGATTGGAGAAATAGGAAAGGTTTTTCGATCTATCTTAGGTATACCTAATCCTCAATACGAAAGAGAGGAAATGGCAACCAAAACAACAGGAGAAAAGGTACAATCTAGGCCTACAAAAGGAATTGATTTTTCTGTTGGTGGCAATCCCTTATTAGAAGTAGAAAAATTTTTAGATAATTCTAAGGATGAATTGCCTTTCAAAAATTTTCTGGATAATTCAGGAAATCCATCCATACCAAACCTCCAAGATAAACTTTTTATTTCTACAAAAGCTTCCCTCGCAGAACTACCAGAATCAGCACCAAAAATAGATAAAGTTGTTCACCTGCTAAAAAAAGGCTTTTCCCATTCTGAAATTTCCGAAGAATTGGGTCTGGCTATACCTGAAATATCACTTATAGAAACTATAAAACTAGAAAGAAATCGTAGGATTTAATTTTTAGTACGATCATGTCTATGAATAGATTGATCAATATTGGATTTTCTAATGTTGTGATGACTTCCCGAATTGTATGTGTATTACAATCGGAGTCTGCTGCTGCCAAACGACTCAAACAGGAATCTAAGTCATCAGGAAAGTTAATAGATGCTACACAGGGAAGAAAAACAAGATCACTTCTCATTTTAGACACAGATCATTTGGTTCTATCCAGTTTAAGGACAGAATCAATCCAAAAAAGAATTGAACTGGGGAACATTCCCATGCCAGAAGAAGAGGAGCTTGAAGAAATTGAGCAATAAGTACGGAAATTTATTTATTATATCATCTGTTGCTGGGGGTGGCAAATCAACCCTCATTGGACTACTCCTTAAAAAATATCCAGATATTTTATTTTCAGTGTCATACACATCCAGACCTATTCGGGGTGGGGACATAGAAGGAAAGAGTTATCATTTTGTTTCCAAAGAAAAATTTGAAGACCTTGTAGTAAAAAACTACTTTTACGAATGGGCACAAGTGCATGACAATTACTATGGAACTCCCAAAGAATTTATTGAAAAAAACTTACTCGATGGTAAAAAAATTATCTTGGATATAGATGTTCAGGGGGCTGATAAAGTAAAAGCTCACCTACCCTCCAGTGTAAGTATTTTTATTGTACCACCCAGCAGGGAGATTTGGGTGGAAAGGCTCAAAAATAGAGGCACAGATGATCCACTTGTGATTGAAAAGAGAATTCGTAATGGTTTACATGAACTTGAAGCTCAGGATAGATTTGATTTTCGTATTGTGAATGATAATTTGGATAAGGCTCTCCATGAGCTGGAAACTATCATACTGGAAAATGAAATACCTAATCCTGAAATTTAAATCTCGTATAATTAGATAAAAAAGTATTTTTTTGTAAGGAGACAAATCTACACAGACATATTAGTGGTAAATAGTTAAATGGCGTTCCTGCAAAAAGTCAGTTTTTGCAACTTTATTCGCAACAATATTAGGCTTTTTTCCGCCTAACGGTGGAAAAAGATAGTAATTGCAGTTGCGTCATCTATTTTTTATTTTTTTTTATGAATTTATCTTATTTTATATCTAAAACCCATGAATATTTAAATTCATTTTACTCAGTTTTCATAGTAAATTTTAATAGATTCTTTAGTACTACAATAAAACTTTTACTTATTCTTACTCCTTTCCATTTGCAAGCTACAGAGGCAACCAAAACCTTACCATTTCATTTGGATGCTTCAAAACGTATCAGTGATGAGGAACTTGCCGTTAAAAAAGAGGGTTCCTTTATAACGGGTGTACCTGGATATGCAGTTGATCCCATCACAGGAACCTGGCTGGGAGGTTCCCTTTACTATACAGAAAATGGTAAAAAAAAAGATCCTCTCTTTGAATATGCACCCTATAAATATAAAATCAGTACCGATGTTTATCAATCTTTAAAAAGTGCTAAATACTATACACTTGGAGTTGACTTACCCTATATCAACAATACGCCTTTTCGTTTGAACACTTTTATGATTTTAGAATCAAATCCAAATGCAATGTACTTTGGAATTGGGGAATCCAGTCTGAACGGATTGTCGTACTATGACAGAAACGATTCCTCCAATCAAAAAATTTTCAATGCAAACTATGAAGAAAGACAACGCAATCTATCTTATAGAAGAAAATCCAACCGCACAAATGAGCTTCCTTATGTAACGGATACAAAGTACAATGAGTATGACACATCAAATAACTTATTTAGCATCAATGTAGATAGAACCTTTTTAGGAAAATATCGTTTTTTAACAGGTGTGGATCTATCAAAAATTATAGTCAATACTTATGATGGAAAATGGTTTAAATCTAAAGATCCATATTTTAGTGATACCCCTTTTCCAATTCTAAACTCAGAAATATCTACTCCACAATCTAAAACTAAACTCACAGAAGACTATGAAGCAGGAAAGATAAATGGGTACGGTGGTGGATATGTAAACTATGCAAAAGTAGGAATAGCGTACGACACAAGAGATTTTGAAGTTAGCCCCCGTAAGGGAATCTTTGCAGAAGCAATACTTTCCTCAGTTTCAAAATACACTGGTTCTACATATACGTTTTACAGAGAGTTTTTTCAAATCAAAGTTTTCCAAATTTTATTTCCCAAAACATTTGAAGAGCTGGTTATCGCAGGTAGGATTGCAGGCACCCGTGTGACTGGAAAAGTTCCCTTCACAGAATTCCGCTATATGTACAGTATGGATGGGCCCATCATAGGTTTGGGTGGGATGCAAACCTTGAGAGGTTTTAAACAAGATAGATTTGTGGGCAATATCATGGGGTTTGGTAACTTAGAGCTTCGGTACAGAATCATAGGGTTTACATTGGGAGAAGAAAATTTTACAATTTCAATAGTTCCTTCCATTGATGTGGGGAGGGTTTGGGACAGAACTAAAGATGTATCTTTCAAAGACTATATGTATTCCAAAACATTGGGTTTGAGAATTATTTGGAACCAATCCACAGTGATCAGCATGGACTATGGCAGATCGAGAGAAGACAGCCAATTTTTTTTAGATATAGGTCAAACTTTTTAAAAAATGGAGACGGCGGGAGTCGAACCCGCGTCCTATTGTGCGTCTATATAGCCTCTACACGTTTAGATTTTGTATGAATTTTCACCGCGTTTTACCCAAAATCAGGGATTCACAGCGTATCGATTTTGGTACTGTTCTCTCCCAAATCGAAAACCAGAGAGTTCAGTATCCCGATTGATGACAGTCCTCAGCCCGCCGGGATAAAACAGGCTGATTTCTGTAGCTGCTTAGATTAAGCTGCTAGTGCGTATTCGTTATTAGCGTTTACAGTTTTGAAAGTTTTTAGAGAGGCCTCTCACCCCTACGTGCCACTATACATCAGTCTACAACAGTCGAAACCGGTCGTCCCCTGGTACTAGTTAGACCACTGTATTTATAAAAAGTTTTTTTTATACAATAATTCTAATTTTTTAATACTTTTTATTTTATAAAATTGAAAGAAGTAAAAATTTTCATTCCTATATTTATTTTTCTTTGACAATTGGAAATAAAAAGTTCTGTCTAATTATATATAGGGTAATTGTAAATTTCTCCCATCTGGAGATCTTAGATGCAACCTACTTTATTGGGGTAGCATTCAAAGTGTCATTGCTAACGCTAAGGAGAAAAAAATGAATCCATACAATCTATTCAGAACTTTCAGACATTTTCTTTTCATTGGAATTGCATTGAGTTTTCTCACAACTTGCAATATCACAGGTTCTGTGGACTCCACAAAAAGGTTTGGAGGTCTGCTAAGTTTTATTACTTCATACACTAGCGTATTTGATAATGCACTTTTAGAACTAACGGGTACACTTGTTGCTGAAGATGGGGTCACTCCTATACCCAATGGAACTTTAGTTATCAACTACCAACTCTTAAATGTAAGCTCAAAGGCTCAAATGGATTCTAAAGTAACTACTGATTCTTCGGGGTATTTCAAGATGAACCTCAACGTAGGAAAATTTACTATCACTGTATTTTCCTCATCTGGTGAAAATCTTGGGTACTTTACTTTAACCATTACATCATCTACAGGTACGCCCAATATTGAAAAAAATGGTAGATTTGGGGTTAACAATTTAGCTGTTAAACCTATTACTTCTACTTCTACTTCTACTTGTAGCGGTGGTGCTAGTCTATGTGGTTTTATCACTGGAGCGTCGAGTAGTTCTGGTAAATTTTTTGTATTTGGAAGCTCTTCAGAAGTAAATAGTTCCTCCAATACTCCAGTGGTTTATGAAACTTCAGATGGTATAACATTTACAAAAAACAAGGTGACATTGGGTAGTTGTGTGTCATCGTATAGTACCTCTTCAAATACGGAATGCCGTATTACAGCTGTTGGGTATGATGGATCAACTTATTTTGTGATGGGTGTCAAATCAACTTGCATTGCAAACTCCTCTTGTACTACATCAAATACCTATGCGGGAAAAGGTTCAAGTTTGGGATCTATTATAATCAATGAAGTAACTGCTCCAACCATATTCAGTGATTCTACTCAAAATTATGTATATGCTAATGGAGTATTTCATTATATATCTTCAAGTTCAGGGACTACTATTTATAGCTCCATCAATGGTACAAGTTTTACAAACTTTTCAATTTCTAGCACTGGAACCTCTCCCCTCCAAACTAGCTGTCAAAATCTATACATAGGAGAAAGTGGATATCCCTTCTGTGGATTTAAATATTACTACAATGGAACATGGACAGCTACAACTACCTCAGTTGGAAATTCATTATCCGCTGCAACCTTAAGCAAATTTAGAGGTAGCTACAACAAAGCCTTTTATCAAATCCTTACATTTGATACTTCAGCTTTAACTTCCGGTATTTACAATACGAGTGGAAGCTTGATCCCAGGTGGAAACTTTTCTTCGAACTCTACCTTAAAATTCAGTGTTACAGGTAGTCTAACTCCCCTCTACTCTACATCCAGTTATATGGGTGGTGGTTTAGCAAATATCACAGCAGGATCCTCTTCGACTCCACCAGTTTTAAATTCGATTAGTATTGTCCGTTCTTCTGACAATGGGGCTACCTATACTTCTTCCGGTATTACTCTACCAGTTACTATTACATATCCAATGGGTTTTGGTTCTACTAATAGTTATATGTTTCTAGCTGGATATGTAAAGGAGAGTAGTACTGTTACTAAATCATATTTATTTCGCTCTGCTGATGGTATTACATGGACTACAGTGACTCTTCCTTAAATTTTTATAGTTTGGAATTGATAAAATCATTGGTATCTTTCAGTTAATAAAAATTATTGTAAAAAGATAGTATTACCCAGATTTTTAATGAAATTTAAAATGAACCAATTATTCATTGATTCAAATGCATTTTGATAGATAACTGACCGTGAGACTTTTTGCCCTGCAAAAAGCCCCGCGGAGCGGTCTGGATTCTATGCGAAAATGCCTTTCACCAGATTTCTGATTAGAAATCTAGGTATTAACTAAGAGTGAAAAATATAATTGTAATAAAAATTAAAAATCACCCTCAAATTCTTGAAGTTTTCAATACAGATCTCAGTATGTGATTAAAATTAAATTCAATTCCAAGGCAATCTCATGAAACTCCTAAATCCAAAGACAGAAAAATATGACCACTTAGATGAAAAATCCAGAAATCTCATGCTTAAAACCATCGAGTTTTTTGAGAAAAAAGGCAAACATAAAGTTTTAGAGGATGACCACAATAAGGTTTGGTATGGTGATTTCTTAGATTTTGTGAAAAAAGAAAAAGCATTCTCAATCCTCATGACCCCCCAAGGATACGGGGAAAAAGACTCCCGATGGGATTCTAACAGAATCATGGCATTCAATGAAATTCTTGGTTTTTATGGACTCTGCTATTGGTATACCTGGCAGGTATCCATGTTGGGACTCGGACCCATCTGGCTTTCTAAAAATGAAGAATTGAAACATAAAACTGTGAAACTTTTGGAAGGGGGAGAGATCTTTGCCTTTGGACTCTCAGAGAAAGAACACGGGGCAGATCTGATTGGAAGTGAAGTCTCCCTTACGCCTAACGGAGATGGTACCTACAAAGCCAATGGAAGTAAATTTTACATTGGAAATGGAAACAAAGCAGCCATTGTGTCTACTTTTGGAAAAGTAAAAGATACAGGTGAGTTTGTATTCTTTGCCGTGAATTCCCAGCACCCCAATTACAAACTCATTCAAAATATTGTGACATCCCAAAACTATGTAGCCGAGTTTGAATTAAAGGACTACCCTATTTCTCAAACCGACATTATGACCATTGGAAGAGAAGCCTGGGATGCATCCCTAGCTACTATAGCGTTTTGTAAGTTTAATCTGGGATGGGGATCCGTGGGAATCTGCACACATGCATTTTACGAAGCGATCAACCATGCCTCCAAACGCAGACTTTTCAATCAATATGTGACAGACTTTGCTCACATCAAACAACTGTTTATGGAGTCATTCACTCGAATTTTAGCTATGAGAATGTTTTCTTTTCGAGCAACCGATTACATGAGAACAGCCTCTTCCAAAGATAGAAGATATCTACTTTTCAATCCAATGGAAAAAATGAAAGTGACCATGCAGGGAGAGGAAGTGGTAACAATTCTCTGGAACATCATTGCTGCAAAAGGTGTCAATAAAGATACCTATTTTGAAATGGCTATTCGGGATATCCAAATGCTTCCCCGTTTGGAAGGTACCGTGCATGTAAACATGATTTTAATTATGAGATTTATGCAAAATTATTTTTTCAAACCCGACCCTACCCTTCCTGTGATACCTCAGGCTCATGCCCTCACTGATGATACATTTTTATTCAATCAGGGAGCCACCACTAAAGGCTTTGAAAAAATCCAATTTCATGATTATACAATTGCTTACAATATGTACGACACTCCTAACCTAGCAATTTTTAAAAAACAAATTGAATACTTTAAACAACTCTTAGAACATGCAGGTCCCGATAAAACACAAAAAGTCGATATAGATTTTATGCTCACCATGGGAGAAATGTTTACATTGGTTGCCTATGGACAGCTTATTTTAGAAGAGGGAAACATAACTGGTATGAAAGAGGATATGATCGATCAAATCTTTGATTTTATGATCAGAGACTTTTCTAAATACTCTACCCAGTTGTATTCCAAACCAAGTAGTACAAAAGAACAACAAGAATATGCATTGAAAATCTTACACAAACCCGTATTAAATCAGGAAAGGTTTGATAAAATTTACAAAGAAGAAATCCTCTCTCTAGCAGGTCAGTATGAGATGAATCGATAATTTTTTTTCAAGCAAAGAGGCTCTTATTCGATTTGAGTAATGAGTCTCTTTGTTTGTCCGATCATATACAAAGGAATAGAGAGCAAACCTTCATGGAAAGATAGATTATGGGTAAATATAAGATTTACCAACCTGCCTAGCTCCCCTTAGCACAAGAGGTTTTCTAAAGGGGGAATTTTTCCATGTAAGCAGATTTTCATAGATTTTGCGTTTCATGCTACTATTTTAAAAGAATTTGCAGAAAATACAAGGATGTTTTAAGCAGCTTATGCTTAAAAGAGGGGGTTGTTTTGAACAGAAGCGAGATATCTTCTATCTATTTATGGAAAACCTTTACCCATTTAAAAATTCGTAATTACTCAGCGAGTTTGGAATAAATTCAAAAAATCATTTTTTTTAATTTCAATTTTTCGTATCTACTCAGCGAGTTTACCTTTAACGCTAAAGGACTATCTCTCTTTTTTAATTTCAATTTTTCTTTAATCTCAAATTTCTTTGTTACTTTTTTCTTCTCTTTATGAAAAGAGAAGAAGAAAGTAACCAAAAAAGAAGAGAAACCCGGACGGTCGCTCCACTCCCTAAACCTCCGGGGTATTGTATTACTCTATAGTTATCTAAATTACTTACTTTGCAAACTGAAACGCACCAGTTTTAAAAACTGTCAATAGGGAATTTAAAATTGGAAGCTTCTGTTTCTTGCATGGTTCAATAAAGGATCGTAATTCACATAAGAAATCTCCACTCTGAGAATTCCTAAAACACCCCGATTTTTTATTTTTCACTTTGATCATTCTCAGTGCTCTCTTTCGCTAAATTATTATTATACTTTTATTACCTTTGGTGTAAATCAATTAGAAAAAGATCATGACACTGTTCTGTCTATGATCCTTGATTATTTTATTTTATTATTCATATTTTAATATAAGAGTATTTTTGCGTAGACATGAAAATACTCGCGAGTATTTTTGCATAGTATGAAAAATACCCATATAAGCTATCTCTATGAGCAAGTTCTAAAAGACCTAAAAAAGAAAATGGTCTTCATTGCTGGAGCGAGACAAACTGGAAAAACATCCCTTGCCCTTCTCATCGCGTCCAAGAAGCAATATCTAAATTGGGATATTGATAGAGATAGAGAAAGTATTTTAAAACGGCAATGGCCCGCAAGTGGAAAGATCCTTGCATTGGATGAAATTCATAAATATAGAAACTGGCGAAACCTCCTGAAAGGTCTGTATGACGATTGGAAAGGAAAAAAGTCAATCCTGGTTACGGGAAGTGCAAAATTGGATTATTACCGTAGGGGAGGAGATTCCTTACAGGGAAGATATCATCTACTCAGGATGCATCCACTGAGTGTCTCTGAACTAAAAATATCTAAAGAAAGTGAATGGAAAAGTCTCTTACTACTAGGAGGTTTCCCGGAACCCTTTTTTTCACAATCGGAAACGGAGACAAAACGTTGGAGACGTGAATATAGGGTTCGATTGATCAAAGAAGAAATTACAAGCCTGGAAAATATAAAAGATTTGGGGAATATGGAACTTCTTTCCCTTCGACTCCCGGAATTAGTAGCAAGCCCATTGTCTATCAATTCACTCAGAGAGGATCTCCAAACCAGTCATAGAACAGTATCACATTATATAGATATTTTAGAGAGACTCTTTTTTTTATTTAGAGTTCCTCCTTTTGGAGCTCCTAGACTTAGAGCAGTGAAAAAAGAGCAAAAGCATTATCATTATGATTGGGGCTTGGTCTCTGACCCTTCTAAAAGATTTGAAAACCTGGTTGCCTCCCATCTTTTAAAATGGGTCAATTGGGAAGAAGATGTGCTGGGGGAAGAGTTGGAGCTTCGTTATTTTCGAGATATTGACGGGCGTGAAGTGGATTTTGTGATTACAAGAAATAGAGTTCCCATTCTATGTGTTGAATGCAAATGGGATGATAGAGACATTGATCCATCACTTACTTATTTAAAAAATAAATTTCCAAATATCGAAGCCTATCAGATTTCTGCGGTTGGAAAAAAAGACTATGAATCTACAAATGGAATACGTGTACTACCTGCCCTGGTATTTTTACAGAGGTTTATTTGAATGCTAAAGTATTTCTTTTCCAAGGGTCAAGCCCATTGCAATCGCGGCTGTGGATAACTGATGATCATGAGTTAAAAAAATAATCTCTAGCTCTTTATTCTCTTCCAATAAAATTAAAACCGATTTCCTCTTCTATCTTGAAGGAGATATTCTACGGGATCTAATTTCACTTTTCCCTTAAATGAATTTTGTATCTTCTTTGATTTGCTCTTAGGTGCAGTAATCATTAAACGTTGTTTTTCTGAATAGGGAATGATTTCTGCAATTGGATGATCTCTGTCCATCACCAAATAATGAATTCCCTTTACCACCTCTTTTAATGTAGCACTCAAGTGAGTTTTTAAGTTTGAAATTGAAATAGATTCCATTTATTCTATTTTAGTCAAGAGAAGACTATGTCAAGA
>CAMCZP010000022.1 GCA_945887855.1 Leptospira interrogans serovar Manilae
GCAAAACATGCTGGATTTGACGTTATCTATTCGGGGATTCGTCTTACACCTGAAGAGATAGTCCAAAGTGCTGTAGAAGAAAATGCGGATGTCATTGGGATTTCTATCCTTTCAGGTTCCCACAATGAAATTGCAGCCCACATCATGAAAGAGCTCATTCACTACAAAGCAAAGGATCATATCCCGGTTGTGTTTGGAGGTATCATACCTGAGTCCGATTTTTCTGGATTAAAATCCTTAGGCGTACGGGAAGTGTTTACTCCCAAAGATTTTGATTTGATGAGTATCATGGATAAGATCATAGACATCATCCAGTAAGGGCTTGGAAACTCTTCACCATATTGCCATAGGCACTCCCCATCTAGAAAAGATGGTGGAGTTCTATTCAAAGCTTCCTGGACTAAGTTTTCTTGAATGGAAGTATGACGAATCCAATTCCAAAAGATCGGGGTGGTTTTTAATCCAGGAGAATATCATTCTAATGATTGAAAAGAGAACGTATTCCAAAGCCCCCGAAGCCCTCGTACTTTCCTTAAAAGCAATAGATCCCACTATCCTATTCATTGACAAACTACCCCCACCCACATCTACCACTGAATACAGCTTTTATTTCGAAGACCCGGATAAAAATACTGTAGGGTATTCCAATTACCCACAACCCCTTGGGGAATGGCAAAAAACGATTTTTAAAAAATAAAAATTATTTTAATATAAATATTATTTTTTTCTTTACTTTCTAAAGTACTAAAATAAAACTGTCCTTAAGGGTATAATCTAAAAGTCATTAGCAAGTTTAGTAGTATAAGTTTTCGGATAGTCCCCCCCTCCCACGAGCAGCACTCTCCAAATTTAACTGGTTTTCCTCGCTAAAAGTCTATGGTACCCGCAAAAGGAGCATTAGCATAATGGCACAAGGAACTGTTAAGTGGTTTAACAAAACTAAGGGTTACGGATTCATTTCTATCGATGGTGGAGATGATATATTTGTTCACTATTCAGAAATCGTTTCCGATGGTTTTAAGCAATTAAAGGATGGGGAAAGAGTAGAGTTCAACATTGTAAATGGAAAGAAAGGTCCAGCAGCAGCGCAAGTTAGACTCATCTGAAAATAAAACAAGCAGGTCGTGTTTTAAAGCCCCATTCTATGGGGCTTTTTTAGTTTTTAGGCTATCTTCCAATTCTTCCCATTCCTTTCCTTCCAGATCAAAAAGTAATAAATATCCCTTTCCACTTCCAATAACAGAAACTAAGGTTCTCTGATCACTTTTTTTTAGATTCCCCTCTTTCCAAACTTCAGGCAATGCAATGCACCCGTAGGTCAAGGTATGAACTTTGCTTCCAGTGTAATTTGTAAACTTTTCTGGATCTAACGTGCTCCCATGAACCCATATCCCACTCCTCCCATTCCATCCAGCATGATAGGACTGCAAAATTTTATCATACCGCTCCCAACTTTTAGGAAAAAATGTTTGGATAACCTCAGGACTCCATTCCGAATTTACAGATTCAGGGAAAAATGTTTGGACAGATATTTCCATTGGCAGTCCTAATCGTATTACAGGAGTGGGCCCTATTCGGGGATTAGAAGACTTTGCTGTGCCTAAAATCCTGTAAACACCCTGTGGAGTATCACCCATAGGTGCATAAAATGGAAGATGTATTACAGATTTAGCCATAAATGGAATTTTCAATACTTTTCCTTCTTTTGATACGAACTTATTTTCTGGATTTCTAATGATTAGAAATCCGGAAGTCTTATCACGGAAGGCAAAAATGATCCATTCTTTTAAATTTTCTTGGATTTCTAATAAATCATCAATAGGAGGAAGTTTAACTATGGGTTTTTCAAAGAAGAGCTCATTGTACTTATTTGAAAACTGATTAAGTTTATGATCTAAAAATTCTGGATGCTCCCCTGATTCTTTTAAGTAAAGGGCAGATAAAAAAAGAATTCTATAGTCTGAAGTTTCTTTTGCAAGCTTTACTACTTGTGCAGTAAATCTATTAGGGAACGCTGTGATTACTATTTCTAAAGTTTTTCTAATAATCCCAGAGCTAGAACTTGATGTACTACTAAGAATTGATTGTAAAAATGAATCACTCCCCTTTAGCTCTGGAGCATGTACTGCATACAGATGAAGGTAATCTAGTATCCTTTCTCCCTCACGGGTTAGATGATATTTTTTGAAATAAGTGGGATTTTTATTAAGAAAATGGACTACTTTATTATATTCTATAGAATTATTAGCGTTTTCTTTTGAATAAGAAAAATAGTCTTGGGATTGTAGTGCTGAATTTAGGTTTACTAAAACTAAAATAAATAAAAGCTGTTTGCAAAATAAAGTTGCAAAGTGATACATAAATTCAATGTTTAAATTTTTCTACACTCATACTTTGATTTAACAAACTCTTCTTCAGACATCTTAATACAGCTAGTTTTCTCTGATGATTCCTTACCAGAACATGATTTTTTGGAATCATTCTTTGCTGCACTGGCTTTTGAAATACAATCAACTAACTTTGCTTTGCAATCCAGATTCGCTGCTCTCAATTTTTCTTTTGCAGTTTCTATACAGTTTGAGTTTTCTACACCAAATAAAGTCCCGCAGGCTGCTTTTTCTGATTTATAATTTTCTTTAGATTTTTGTACACAATCTGTTGGTTCCGCAGATACGGCAAATGTGGCTATGAAAAGGATTAAAGGTAAATACTTCATTTTTATTTTTTCTCCATAATTGCTAGTTTGTGCTGACGAATTCTTTTTGAAATGGCAATTAGAAAAAGGCTATTGTTGAGCATACTCGTATAGTCAGGATTTAAAATAGAAGATATATAAGAATCACCATTGACCTTACGTAAATTCAAAAACCCATCTGATCCCATTGCTATTTTGGTTTCTCTCAGTGATTGGTTCACATTTCGGATTAGTTTTGCATGGAAGTTTTGAGCTAGAGAAGTCAACCTCTGGTAGATTCGTCCTGCAGAAAGGGTCTCTTTCAATGCCAAATCATTGCCCCCACCAGGCCAGTCTTCTTTGAAGATCTTTGCCAGATCTGCAATGTCCACCCGGATGCTCTCAAGCTCTTGTCTGTACATTTCTACCAACCGAAAAAGACTGAGATAAGTAGATGGTCTTCTATCTAAACGGATTCTCTTTAAAAGCTTTCCTTCTACAGAAAATTCTTCTAAATCTTCTCCAGTGAGTTCAAATGGATTTTCGGAAAAAAACTTTTGAGAGAATGATTTCATATCTCTCTCGTAGTGCTCAGGGATAGTGAAATCCAATTTTAACATTCTGGATTCTTTATCATAAGCCTTTACAAGCAAGTTTCTAAAATATGCATCAAAATCAAATTGAGCCGCTACGTTTTCATCTGCCATGAATAACTTCCATCTTTATTACTGCCCTGTGAACCGAAGATCCTAGAAATACAGGTAGATTGCTAGGATTACCATTTTGTATTTTTTAGGAATAGTACTAAAAGTATAATAAGTCAATCACGAATCTTCTTTCTTTTTAAAAAGATAATATTTGATTTCCCTTTGCCCCGCAAAACTCCATATCCAAAATTAAACGGTAACACATCCGGTTTTTCTTCTTTGAAGAGAGATGCTAAATCAGACTGGTATGGCACATTTGGAGTTTTTTTGAGGGGAATCCTTCCAATGTACCTCCCAAATACCTTAGGAGTCCAATCTTCTGTAGAAAAAAGCCGCAAGGGAATGCCTGATTCATCTTGAATGACGCGATCCGTTTTCTTTAAAACTGACGTAATAAATTCACGAAACTCGTCTGTATGTAATATATACTCCGCAGATTTTAAAATTAAGTTAAATCTTCCTTGGGATTGTAAATATTTGCCTTCCGATGAAATTTGGTCACCCGAAGAATTATTTAAAGTTATACTTAAAAAACTAAGCTCTCTTACTGTTGTATCTCCTTTTTTAAAAAAAAGAATTTTAACTCCGGGGAGGAGATCTGCCCTAGAAAACTCTTGTCCCTCTAACTCTAGAGAGTTTCCATTCGAGTCTATTCGAATTTGTTTAAGATCCATGATAGTAAAGCCTAAGCGCTTCATAAATATAAGCAATACAGGAGCAATCCCTGAAATGTGGAGATGTTTGGAATCTCGATCTAATCTCTTGCTGGTATAGTAGTTCATAATAGAAAGCTCGTATACCAAGCTTTCTAGATTAGGGAGGACAGTTAAAAACTCCTGGCTAGAAAGTGTTAAAGGATCATGGATATGCCCGGGGTTTTGTAAGCCAATCATAATGAAGCGTTTTGCATTGGGATGAAAGTGATATAGATTTATAAAATCAGCGCCACTTAAGGGATACAGAACTGTGTTTTCAGTTTGTATATCTTCAATATTTTTCTCTCTCCAGGGTATTACCTTTGCTATATAATTTTTTCTTTCTAGATTCCAATATTTATCTATATTTTTTTTATAAGAAATGTATTTAGAATTTTTTGTTAATGCCAGAAACCGATTGTTATTAGATAGAGGGATTGCCGCCAATAGCTCCCCTACTTCATCCCAGTAAAAAATCTTTTCGCCATTTGGAATTTCTGGCTTTTTGATTTGTGGTACAGTACTACAAAAAAGAAGTAATATAAATAGAAGATACAAATTTAAAAATTACTTTGCTTTTAAAGAATTAGGCTGACCTGTTGCTGCTAAAACGGCCCTCCATAAATAACTTTTATCAGGGCGTAAAACTTTTCTTTCTGCTACTGCTAGTGAGATAGGAATATTTGTAAAAACATTATTCCATGTACCAACTACCATTCCTGTTTTACCCGCCATACCGGCATGAACAGCATTTTGGGCAAGAAATCCACAGAATATGGAATCTTCAGGATTTGCGGGAACACTTCGAATGATATAGCTTGGATCAATAAACTTTATGTTTACAGGTATCTTTTTAGATTTGAAGTATTGGGCAACTGCATCTTTCATAAATATCCCAATGTCTCCTAACTTTTGGTTACCAGAGGCATCTTTTTCTTTTGATTCTACAAATTTTTGACCTGCACCCTCAGCTACTAGTATCACAGCACTTTTTCTGCTGAGAAGCCTTTGTTCCAGGGCTTCAAAAAAAGCCCCCTCACCTTCTAGATCAAAGTCTTGCTCAGGAATCAGTACAAAATTGACCTGCTTGGATGCTAGGGCTGCATTGGCAGCAATAAAACCAGAATGGCGACCCATTAGTTTTACAATTCCTATTCCATTGGGAGCCCCTTTGGCTTCTACATAGGCGGATGTGATAGCATCTACAGCTTTGGCAAATGCAGTGGAAAAACCAAAGGTTTTATGAACTAAGTTTATATCATTGTCTATGGTCTTGGGAATGCCTATCACTGAGACTTTTAAATTGCGTTTTTTGATTTCTGCCTGTATGGCCTGTGCACCCCGAAGGGTTCCATCACCACCTATACAAAATAAAATTGAAATGTTGTGTTTTACCAAAAAGTCAACCATATCAATAGGATCTTGGTTTCCTCTAGAAGAGGAAAGAATAGAGCCTCCATTTTGGTGGATATTGGTTACATATTCATGCGTGAGTTCTATTGGACTATGGCCGTATTTTTCTACTAAGCCCTCGTACCCATAACGAAAGCCTAAAACCTTAGGGATTTTATATCGAAAATGAAGCTCCATAAAAATACCACGTATAACATCGTTGATACCCGGGCAAAGTCCACCACAGGTAACAATCCCCGCTACCACTTTAGAAGGATCAAAAAAGATCTTTTCCATAGGGCCCGATTGCTCGAAGAAAATAGTCCCTTGGGTTTTTTCAAACTGTTCCATTGATTCAAAAGCAGTTTGCATTTGCACAATAGAACCTTCTTTTGTATAGTATTCATATCCGGAAGGATTGGAATGGGTTCGCTCACCTAATGTTTCTACACGTGTATCCATAGGCACGAGGATAGATGGATTCTATCTTATGAACAGAAAAAAAAATAATTACTAATAAAAAAAGTCAAACTTTAAAATCTATTTCCAGAGGTATTTGGACTTTGAACTGGGTGAAACCCGGGCGACTTTCTAAGAAGATATCACCCCCATGTTTGTTGACAATCTCCCTACAGATATGCAATCCTAACCCAGTACCTTCTCCCGCTTTTTTAGTGGTGAAAAAAGGTTCAAAGATCTTTTTTTGGAGTTCTGGAGGAATTCCCGGGCCATTATCTGTTATTGACACACATATTCCGGGCTTCTCTTGGTCTGGAATGTCTAATTTTTCTAATTGCTGGATAGAAATAATCAATTTGCCCTTCCCGGAAGTTGCCTGTATTGCATTGTGGAGAATATTTGTCCATACCTGATTGAGCTCATCAGGATAACATAAAATCTCTGGAAGACCTTCCTGTATATTGAGAGTTAGGTCTATTCCCTGTTTAATATTATTTTCATAGATAAGTAGTACAGTTTCTATTCCTGATGCTATACTTGCACTGATTGGTCTACCATTTAAATCTCTCATAGTGTATGCTTTTAATGCATAGATAATTTTACTGGTTTTATCTACAGATAAATCAATCATTTTAGCTTTATGACGTATGCCGCCTAACTCATTTATTAATTTTAATATTTGTATTACATTTTTATGATTCCAGAGTGGTAAATATTTTTCATTTACATCTGTAAATTTTAACATAGTGAGAGTATCGGTTACATCATCTATTTGTACTACACTATACTTACGCAATGAATTATATATTGTTTTCTTATTAGACCTTTCTTCTTTAGAAGGGATAACAATAGGGGTAGAATCTGTATCTATTAAAAAATCAGATATTAAATTCATAGTATCAATATCTAACTCTCTGGTCAATTGATTGGAAAATGAAATGACATGATCTATAGAATTATTGATATTTTGAGCACTGGCTTTAATTGCACCAATTGGTGTGTTGATCTCATGGGCAATCCCCGCTACTAATTGTCCCATTGCTGACATTTTTTCTGCTTGGACTAAAACATGTTGTGATTCTTTCAAATTTCTCAATGCGGATTCAATAATATCCTTATTTTTATTGGTCTCTTCTAACAGCCAAGCATTGTAGATAGAACTCCCAATTTGCTCACCTATGACCCTGATGTGATGCATATCATTTTTGCCAATTTTAAAGTTATTATATAAAAATAAATAGAGAAAAGCAATTGGTTCTTTATTTAAAAATAAAGGTATATATACTATAGATTTGCATTTTAAATACTCTAAAAATAGATTTTCTTCAGCGCTAATGGATGGTTTTTTTATCTTTCTTTGCCAAAATACTTTTTTATAATGAATAGCTCCTGAATGAATGGAGTTTTCTTTAATATGTATCACTGTATTTTTCAATAAAGTGATATGTTCTGGATTTGGTAGATCTGGTAAATTTAGAGTGATTGGTTTTATTGTATTACTATTTTTTTCAATTCTTGCAAGTAGTATATTGTTTATATTAAATCGAAAAGAAACATAGCTTTGAATTTTCTTAACAATTTCATCGATCATTAGATCTTCATTTAAAGATTTTATAAGTAAGTTCATATTTTCAATTTCTGTTTTTTGAAACATCACCTTTAAGCTTTCTTTTTTTAGATCTTCTGTTCTGGAATTGACCTGGGCTTCCAGTTCCCTTGCGATTACCTCTGACAATTTTTTTTGATTTTCAGTTTTAGTAAATTTATTTGCTTGTTTGGTTGTAATAATAAAAGACTGGGTGAAAATAAAGAAAATAAACCCAACTTGGAAGAGTTGGATAGTATTGATAATATAGTATCTATTCAGAACATCATTAAGAATCAGTAGAATAAATATTCCTATAGAAAGAAGAATAGAACCAACATACTCTTTTTTCCTGGTATAAAGGTAGCTTACAAAAGTAATTGCATATATAGAATTTATGAGAAAATTAATATGAGAAAGAAATAAATTTTTTGTAAAAGTATAAGGACTTGAAAACAAATCTCCAAAACAGAGCAATAAAGAAAGTGCTAAAAGATAATTTCTAAGACTATAGAAATTGCTCAGAGTAAACAATTTATTAAACTTAGTATTTAATTTATTTCCTGAAATAGAATGATTTTCTATATTTTTGATGATAGAATCCTTAATCATCTCGAAAAGATAGGACTGGGAGAGATAGGTTGCGAATGGGAGTGTAAAATATTCTATTCGTAGAAAAAACAGATAGGTAGAAATAGAGTCTTTATCAAATAAATTTGTATCACCGCCTAAAAATGTTCTCAGAGCACTCACCAAACAGAATAATCCAAAAAAAAGAGATGTTTTTTCAGAATACCTTCCTATAAATATAAATATGTGATACACCCCAATTATTAAGAGGGATCCAAGAGGGAAAAAATCACGAAGATGATTGGATTCTGTGTATTGGAGCATTTGAGATGGTGTTCCCAATCTCAGAACAGAAGTTAATCCACCACTTGACGTAGTAAAATTGGAGACGCGAATCAAAATTAAAAAGTCTTCAGGTGTATCATCTAAGTAAATGAAAGCTGGTTTCTTTTGTGGGATATGGGAATCTGCTGAGGCATGAAGTATACCAGATTTATAGACTATTTTTTTACTATACTCAACCTCGGATGCGGTATTGTTTAATAAAAACTTAAGCACAAGGTCACTGGATTTGTTTCCTTTAATGTGTATTACATACGTTCCATACCCAAACCCCTTGGGAGTAGAGTTATTTTTAAGAAAATGATTCCACTCGCCAGGAACTCTCAAAGTACCATCGGGTGGTAGGGATTTTTTGGTATACTCTTCCTCGGTTACAAATTTATTCCAAAAAAATTCCCATTCGCCATCTAATCGAATGATCCCTTCAGAGTCCCAATTGTATGTTGATAGATCTAGAACACCCTCTTTTAGAGGAGAAGAATTTTGCGTGGTGAGAACCGGAGAACAAGATAAACTGTGGTATAATAAAAATACTATAAGAAAAGGAAATAAAAATATGCGATAAAAGTACCGTCTCTTAGGGATAAATGTTTTCATAATTTATATTGATTCTAATTATAATTTATAAAAAACCTTATTAGTATCTACGTAAATTGAAAATAAATTAGTATTGTAAAAAGATCAACAATAATTTATTAATTATTATTTTTAGAAATAATAAATGACGCAACTGCAATTACTATCTTTTTCCGCCGGTAGGCGGAAAAAAGCCTAGGATTGTTGCGAATAAATATATCAACTACTTATTTTCAATTCTACCAATACTATTTTTATTTTCCAAATCCTAGTCTACTAAAACCCGTGGAATATCTTTTTGAATTCTAGTGACTATATCATAATTGATAGTACCTACTAAGGATGCAAGGAGATCGGCAGAAATTTCTTCATTTCCTGACTTCCCAAGTAATACAACATCACTTCCTATTTCTGCATCCTGGATATGAGTTATATTTACCATTGTCATATTCATACATACCCTTCCTAAAATAGGTGCCCTCTCTCCATGCACTAAAACATATCCCTGGTTCGATAGCCTTCTATCATAGCCTTCATAGTAGCCCACAGGGAGCACTGCAACCCTTGTGGGATAAATTGTTTTAAATGTGGAACCATACCCCACACTTACGCCAGCAGGGACGGATTGGATATGAACAATTTTAGTTTTCCAGGTAAGGACAGGTTGCAGTTGAAAATCTTTTCCCATAAGGCTTAAACTTAGCCTGGTCTCCAAACTGGGCATAAGACCATAGAGAGAAATCCCTACTCTTACCATATCCAGTCTGGCTTCTTCGAAGAGCATTGTAGAGGCGGAAGAGGCTGTATGACGAATTAAATTTTTATAGCCCAGGGATTCTGCCATTTTTACAAATTTCATAAATTCTTCCAACTGCTTCATAGAAAAGGAATGTTCTGTGAAATCTTCAGTACTGGCAAAATGGGTGAGGATTCCGTGCAGAGGAAGACTAAGAGATGCAATCTCTTGGAGAACTTTTTCCATAGCCAACCCAGAGTGACCCAGCCTGGTCATTCCTGTATCTACCTTGAGATGAATTTTGGGTGCTGGATGAAGGGATGCTAAAAATTTTACATCCTCCACCCTAGAAACCACAATCCAAAAATTCTCGTTGGAAAGTTGGCTTGCTTTAGAAGACTTAGATGGAATCTCCCCCATAATGAGTATTTTCACGTTTGGAAAGCTCACAGTGAGCTCCAATGCTTCTTCGAGGGAATTAACACCCAACAGATCTGCACCCGCTCTAAGCGAAATTGCTCCCATTTCTAACAAACCATGGCCATAGGCATTAGATTTGATAACTGCGGTAAAAAGCAGGGAAGAACTACCTAGCTTTTTAAAACTTTGGATATTTTGAAACACTGCTTTTTGGGATATTTCAACCCTTGTAAGATTTTCTCTCATACATTCTCATTTTTTGTTTTACTTTTAATTCCTATTCGATTACACTGATCGGTGAAAATTAAGTTTTAAAAATAATCCCCGAACAATGGGAAGATTATCTAAAACGTAAGCTTCAATAGCAAAATTGCTAAAAGTACGTTTTTTATAAAAACGTTATTTTACCTCAAAGGATTTTACCTTGATTAAATATACAGTTACACATGTATTCGAATATCCACTAGCAGAGCTTTTAAGTGCCCGCGAAGATAGATATAAATATTTAGATAAATTTCCCGACCTTCAAAATGTTACTCTTTTGGATGAACGGGTCGAAGGAAATAAAATTTTCCAAAAAAGAAGTGTCAGCTTGGCGAAATCATTACCACAAGTTTTACAACCCCTACTAGGTGATACGGGACTCATTGAAGAATCTGTTTTTTACACAGATACAAACACACATGAATTTGTATTTTTTCCTCCAAACAATAAAAAGGTGGTAACCATCTCTGGAAAAAGTGCTTACACAGTTCTCTCTGATAAGTCCTCCCAACGAATTTATCACTGTGAGGTAAAATCGGAAGTTTTTTTAGTGAGTGGTCTAGTAGAAGCAGCAATTGAAGAGATTCATAAGCATAGTTTAGAAAAAGATAAAAATTCAATTTTAAATTTTTTAACAAACAAACCGGTTTAATGCAACCAATAAAAATTGGGGTAATTGCTGCCGCAGGAAAAGGCACTAGAGCCTATCCTCGTACTACTTTTATTCCTAAACCACTTTTTCAAATAGATGGGAAATCTATACTTGCTCATAATATAGATTTATTAATCAAAAAGATAGGTGTCCAAAAAATATACGTCATAGTTGGACATCTTAAGGAACAGATTTTATCAGAACTGGACCTTATCAGGAAAGAAGGAATAAAAGTATCTATAGAATCCTGCGAATGGACTACCAAAGGGCTAGCCAGTGATGTGGCATCTCTCCATAATAAAATCAATGAACCATTTTTAACAATTTTGGGTGATGAATACTATTATAAGACTAACCATGAAGTTTTTCTTGATACCCTGATAAAACATCGAGCGTTAGCTGGTTCAATTGGAGTCATTCATACACCTATTCTCTCAAGGATCAGGAAAAATTATTCTGTAGAGCTTGAAGGGTCTATCATCAAAAATTTAGTGGAAAAGCCACAAGAACCCATAAACAATTTGTTGGGCTTGGGTTCTTACCTTTTAACTCCTGAGTACTTTGATTTTTTTAAAAAAACATCACCCTCTTCAAGATCGGGTGTAGTAGAGATAACAGATGTAATTGATAAAATGGCTAAAGAAACACAAAGAGTTTATTCTACCAATATCAACTGTGAATATTATAATATTAACTCTATGCAAGACTACCATGCTGCTGTGTATGACGTTAGAAATGATAAATTCCCAACTTACAAAATATCTATGGTAGTACCTACCAAAAACAATGATAGAAGTCTACCTGATGTTTTAACGGATTTCAATGGTAAAGTTCATGAAATTTTAGTAGTAGATGCTAATTCAAATGATAATACCCTATCTATTATAAAAGAATATAATGTAAATTTAGAATACTTTTTTAGAGAAAAAATAAATCATTTTGAAGGAATTCAAGTTAGGCAGGGAATTGAAAAGGTTACGGGTGACATAATACTTGTAGTACCTCCCGATGGGTCTTTTCGCTCAAAAGATTTACCTAAATTATTGGAGTATATAAAAGACTGTGATATGGTAATTGGTACACGAACCACAAGGCAGATGATAGAGCAGGGTTCAAATTTAAAACCATTGCCACGTTTTATCAATTTATTCTTGGGGAAACTTATTGAGATATTCTGGTGGAGTGAAGAACCCCGATTTACTGATGTAGACTGTAGGTTTATGGCAATCTGGAAGGAATCTTACCATAAGATCAAACCAACACTTACCGAGGAAGGAAGATTTTACACAGCAGAAATGATGATAAATATTGTAAGACGTCACATGCGTTGTATTGAGATACCCGTATCATACTTCAAAACAGTGGGAAATGATCACTATTCCTTATCAGATGCTTTAAGCGATGCCATTCGTGTGATGAAAATTATTTATAAAAAGAAAAAAGAAGATCTCTTTCCATCTAATTTATCAAATTAATCCCATCCTATGATATTGACGAATCTAGATAGATCAAAATAGTAGGTCGATATATGACACTTACTTCCAATAAAAACATTCTAATAGTAGATGATAACGAAGAAAATAGATATATTTTAGAAGTAATCTGCAAGTCTTTAGGTTATACTACAAACTCTGTTGAAAATGGCCAAAAGGCTTTGGACTTTTTAAAAACCAATACTCCTCTCCTTATCCTTTTAGATCTGGTAATGCCCGTTATGGATGGATATGAGGTATTGAAACAAGTTCGAAACAATAAAAAAACTCATGATCTACCAGTGATTATGGTTAGCTCTATTGATGAGACTGAAAGTGTTTTAAAGTGCCTCCAAAAAGGGGCAGATGACTATATAACAAAGCCATTTGAACCTGATATATTAAAAGTTCGAATGGAGAATACCCTTTCAAAATTTTTATATATTAAGATGGAAAAAGAACTCCTTGAAAAAACATTTTCAGGATCCATGAAAGTTCTCTCTGATATTCTCTCTTCTGTTTCTCCCTCGCTATTTGGAAAATCATTGAGAACTAGAAGAATATGTAAACTCATAGCTGAAGACTTAAAACTAAGTGATAATTGGGAAATAGAAGTATCTGCTATGTTTTCTCTGATAGGCTGTATCACACTTCCTGCAGAGACCATAACAAAAATAGTGGAAGGAAAAACCTTAGTAGCTGTAGAGAAGATTTTAAATGAAAATCATCCCTATGTGGGTTACAAACTCTTAAGTAATATACCAAGATTGGAAAATGTAGCATTGAATGTTTTTTTCCAAAATAAAACGAGACTAACTGATTCCATTCCAGCTGAAATTTTAGAGAAGGTAAAAGAGATACCCATGCATGCAAAAATTTTGTATGCCGCCAATGAATATGATTTTATTTCTTCGAGATCTACTATCAAATCTGATATCATCACTTATCTAAAGAAATTAGATATAGATGAGATCATTCTAAAATCCCTTGAAAAAATTGTGCTCATTGAAAATGGAAAAGTGGAAAAAAGGATAAAGTTGTCTGAACTACAAGTTGGAATGATATTTGCTTCTGACTTGCTTACAGAAAATAACAATAAAGTAGCAAGCAAATGGATGGAGGTTTCCAATTCTCTACTAGATGTAATCAAGTTAGTTCATTCCAAAGTAGCGATTATAGAACCTATAAACGTATTTGTATCCAAGCAACCTTAGGATGGGGTTTATTTTAAATCTATATAATAAATTATCATTATTAGGAATTGATACACATTCCGAAAGAACAATTATCTCACAAAATAATATTGTGATCAATAGAACTGTTTTTTGGATATCTATAATTACTATATTTTATTGTATTTTTTATTTTACATTTGATTTGTATGCACTTTTAGCAACTGGTTTAACATACTATTCTTTATGGAATTTTCTTTTTTTACTTACTTTCAAAAGGAAATTTAATCTAGTCAAATTTCTCATTTTACTACTTGGAAATTTTCAAATCATCACATTAAATTATTTTGCAGGAGGAGATGCTGGGATTTATATTTTTTTTATACCAGCAGCACTCGCTTCATTTTTATTTTATGATCTAAGTGAAAAGAAAAACTTAATTTTCTTTTCGTTTCTCAGCTCTTTCTTCTTCTTAGTGTGTATATATTTTAAAGAACAAAATATTTCGTATTATAAATTTTTTGATAATAATTTTCATTTAATCCTTTATATTTTATCTGTTTTATCTTCCATGCTCCTCTCTATTTTTTTTATAAGTTTTTTGGTATATATAAATAATATACATGCAGAACTACAAAATAACGAATCTAAAAATTCAGAAAATCTTTTAGCAGCACTCACAGAATCTCTAAATAAAACCAGTAAGATTCTAGATACCACCGGTGAGGGGTATTGGTTTTTACAAAATACTACAATAATAGAAATAAACTCTTCTCTAGCTTTACTACTTGATAGACCTAAAGATGAAATCATAGGAAAGGACATTTCATGCTTTCTAGATGAATTGGGAGTTGAAATATTTAAGAGTGATTTGGAAAAGATCATTAAAGAGAAAAAATTTTCACATGAGCTATCTCTTTTCAAAAAAAATGGTACATCAATTCCATGCCTACTACACTCCACTTTCTTTGAAAAAGATGAAGAGAATATATTGGGAATTTTCTCATTTATAACGGATATCTCAGAGATGAAGTACTTTCAAAAAGAATTGATAAAATCTGTAAAACAAGCAGATGCTGCGACTAGAGCAAAATCTTTATTTTTAGCAAGCATCAGTCATGAAATACGAACACCCATGAACTCAATCATTGGTTTATCTGAATTAGCAATTCAAAATAGAAAGCCTGAAAAAATAAGTGATTATCTATCAAAAATAAATAACTCTGCCAATTCACTGCTTAAAATCATAAATGATTTATTGGATTTTTCTAAGATAGAGTCTGGAAAAATGGAGATTGAATCTACACCATTTAGCTTAACAAAACTCATAGATCAAATCAAGCAAATGCTAGATATAAAATTAAAAGAAAAAAATCTAAACTTTGAGTTAAACTATGACAATAAAATTCCTGAAATCATCCATGGTGACTCCACAAAAATTCAACAAATACTTTTAAATCTATTACACAATAGTATAAAATTTACAGAGAAGGGAAGTATCACTCTTGAGATTGATCTAGAAAAAATAGAACACTCTACTCTTTTTATAAAATTTACAGTAGCAGATACCGGAATAGGTTTGAGCTCTGAAGAAATCAATAAACTTTTCAAACCTTTTTCACAAGCAGATAGTTCCATTCATCGCAAGTTTGGTGGTACGGGCTTAGGGTTAAGCATTATCAAAAAACTTCTAGATATGATGAATGGTTCAATTCATGTAGAAAGTGTAGTTGGTGTAGGAAGTAAATTTATATTTAGATTACCTTTTCATAATCAAGAAAAGATCACAAAGGAAGAAATTAAATCTCCTGAGAAATTTCCAGTTAACTCTATTTTAAATTTTGATAGTTTAAATAATATTAATATTATGATAGTTGATGACAATGAAATCAATCGAGAAATATTAAAAGAGCAACTGTCACAGCTAAATGTTCATATCACAGAAGCGGTCAATGGTCAAGAATGTTTGGATATTCTTTATAAAAAGCGAGATTTTAATTTGATTTTAATGGACATACAAATGCCCATTCTAGATGGATATGAGGCATCCAAAATACTTAAATCAAATCCTGAGTATTCCTCCATACCAATCATCACTCTCAGTGCACATGGATTTCAGGAAGAAATTGACAAATGCAAAAAAATAGGTGTCTCTGATTTCTTAGTTAAGCCTGTAGATTTTGAAGACTTAGTGACTTCTATTTCAAAATATGTACTACTACCAAAAGAAACTATAGAGCCTTCTGTGAATCCTCCTCCTATGCCTTTAGAACTTCCTGTGATCGAAGGATTGGATACAAAAAGTGGATTGCGAAGACTTATGGGAAATCAAACTGCTTATATAGAACTTTTGAAAAAATTTTATACAAACCAAAAAGATACATCTAAACGCATTGAAACTCATTATACATCTAATGATTTTGTTTCTCTACAGAGGGATTGTCATTCCATGTTAGGTATCGCATCAAATTTAGGTATGACACAACTTTCTAGATTGGCTTCGGGATTAGAAAATAAAATCCGAAAACAGGAACTTGAGACTATCCCCAATGTTTTAAAACAAATGCAAGAAACTTTAAATCAAATTTTACAAGATTTAGAAACCTACTTCCAAACAATCTATATAAGCATAGAATAATCTATATATCTCCGTGTATATGTTTGATATCACTTAAAATCCAGTCATCCACCACCTTTGGTATTTCTGTATTGCAATACTCACAAGAGGGAGAGTCCAATTCAGGATAGGGAGCTCCACATTGTAAGCACGACGACTCTGAAAAACCTGTATCTTTTGCTGTTAGTTTACGCACCATAAAAAGCTTAGATTCTTTGCCGGTAATCTCTCCCTCTTTTACGGAAGCACTGCTCCACTTAATTACAAGCTCTGCTAGATAGGTATCATTTGTTTTCTCTAATTTTTTTAAGTCTACTGCACCTACCACGGGGATATAAATTTCAGTAACACTAAATGATTCTTTTTGTAAAAAAGAAGAGTCTGCTTCTCTAGAAATAAATATCTGATTCCCCAATGTTTTTGCTTTTAAGTACTTCCAAAAAAGAGAACTTGCCCGATCTTCTAAGACCTGGGAGCTGTACTCTGTAGTACTAAAATCAGAAACTCCCTTCCATTCTACCATCTGGGTAATTTCAGATAAAACCCAATCTGTTTCTCCCGAATTGTAGATATTCCCGCAATACGCACACTTGACTGTGGGATGTTTAAAATCTGCTGAATTTCCACAGGATGGACATTTTCCCTCCAAAAGAGATTTGGAGACTTCTGTTGTAGCAGTTAGTTTTCGAGTGAAGGAATACATTTCGGAGTACTCCTGTGGATTGGCTGAATGGAGCTCCGATTGGATTTGAGATGTAGTACTTGTTTTGGGAAGGGTGACATCTTTTGCAGAAAAATTCATCCTTAGGTGGATGGTAAAATAGGAGTTTTCGAGTGCATACCCTTCCACACTCGAAGAGAGAGTTTGAAACTCACTCATCTTATTTATAAGTCCGTCTTTCTTTTCTAAAAGTTCCAACTGAGCTGTCATACGAGAGAAAACTCCCGAAGAAAGGTAAGGTCTGGATTTTTCCATAGCAGAGGAATTCCAAGAAGATTGGAGTATGACAGCAATTTGATTGGCTCTTTTTTGAAAGTCCGAGATAGAAAACTTAGGATCTTTTTCGATTAGAAGTGCTTCCTTTTGTGAACTTTGAAGTGTTACATCTGGCTTTTTCTTTTGGAAACTCTTAAAGAGAACAAATCCAAATAGTAGTACAAAAAGGTACACAGGAATTGAGTAAATGTACAAAGAAACATTCAACGGACTCTTGATTGCCTGTAGAACTAGAAAGGCAATATGCAAAAGAGTAGATGTAGAAAGACTGACTGCTGGAATTTCTACGTTGACCACCAGACGTCCGGGAAGACTGATGGGATCGACCGATTGTATGGAATAAATCGAACCATTTTTTATGAACGGGATGGGATGTAGTACAACTGCAGGATCTCCATCACCCACATACCCAGATACTGCTGAGTAGAGAGATAGCTTAACTTTGTCCTCTTCAACTCCCTCGGGTAACTCAAATTGGATATTGTATGACTTTAGTTGTACTTCATGTGTATAAGTAGGAACATAAGGGATATGAAAATCAAATTCTAAAATACCATCTTTTTCTGTAAAGTTTCCATAGGTTTCATAGTCAAGTTGGAGGGAAGACGAATTTGATTTTAGAGTGGGAAATCTATTTTGACCACTCAGGTTTACTTCCCAATCTCCAATATAAGACGGATAGGCAATGTCCAAATATCCCTTTCTATCATAATACTCAGTGGTCTGAGGAAGTAAGTCCAAATAGGTTGTGGGGTTCTCTGTAAGAGAGATGTCCATCTTTGTGGAGATCTGCGATAGTCCAGATTTTTTAAGTTTAATCTTTGTATCGTAAGACACAGAGGATTCCGGGAGGGGTATGGGTGTACTGATGGGTGAGTTACTCCCTGGATATTTGATATAAAAATAAAGTGTATGACGATATTCGTCGTTTGTAAACTCATATTTTTTATTCAATTCCAGCTCTTTTTCAAACGTGAAGTACTGGTAGGGATTTGTCCCGTCATAGTTGGAACTTCCGCCGGTGGCCACCCAAAAATCAACAGAGGGGATCTCCAGTCCATCCTCCTGTTCTATGAAGATAGTATAGGTTTTGTTGTTGATGGGTTGTTGGAGATTGATATAACTCAATGTACTACCATAAATTGGATGAAATACATTTTCTACTTTGTAGTTCAGAGTTGTTAGATCAGGTAAAAGGTATCTACTGATTGTTTTTTCTCGATCGGGTGGGGAAATTGTGATGATACCTTTTAGAATATCTGGATCAAGCTTTTGAACGTACGTGTTGACTTTGATTTCAGTGGGGGAAAAGGATTCCTCTACTGATATACTCCCCTCTTTTTGGAGTTTGAGTTTGATATCCCAAGTGGGAGAGGTCACTACACTCACCGAAAAGTCTAAATCGGAGGATCTGATGGACGGTGAGCTATCTGAAGAAGATGATGATGTGGAGGAAGAGCCTGAGCTTCTATAACTTGATGAGGAGGTGGAAGTAGAGCTATAAGAGGAACGACTGCTAGAAGAAGTTCCGGAACTGCGATAACTTCCTCCCATGCCCGGACGGGAATTGAGATAGGACGAGAACAAAGTGAGGACTATTAGTAACGCACGCAAGAAAATAGTTTTTTTCATAAAATTAAACCCCCCGAATACAATTAATTTCTTGTTTTATTTTCTCAATCTTTTATTTTTTCAATACTGCAAACAACTCCGGGAGATAGCATGAAACAATTTACCAAACAAAGTATTCCACTCAATTTTCTAGGTTCAGAGAAACTATATAGGTTTTTTTATTATTTTGTACTATCCTGTATATCTTTCCTTTCCTCCTGTAAATTAGAACAATTGGTTTATGAGCCACAAACCACACCAGAAACCTGGAACACTATGCGTCCCTTTGTGGAAATTGGTGGAATCATTCTCAATGAACCTTTGGGTTCTTTTTTGGTTTTCTTATTGGCATTTTTATGGATCCTATCTGGATTTTATTTTTTACAAAAACAAAACAACCAGAGCTCTAGAAAATGGTTTGGGATTGCACTGATCTTAGGTGGTATTGGTGCAGCGCAAGCAGGGATTAGCTACCAGGCATTTAGTTATATTTTAAAGTGTAAGGGCTATGATTTCTGTCGCCTCACAAATGGATTTGAGGTGGGCTATAGCGTAACACAGGCAATCAGTGTGAGTGCCATGCTCAGCTCAGTGGCTATAGCCTGTACTGTGGGACTGCTTAGAAAAACAATCATTGGGTATTGTATACTCAATGCGGTAGTCTATGTCCTTTTAACTATAGTAGGAGTTTCAGCACCAAATAAACTATACCTTTCCTTTGAAGTCCTCATGCTATTTGCTGTTCCGGGTTTATTATTTGTAATCATCATATCCGGGATTTCCTATATAAAATCCAGAGCACCTTTGGATGGTTCCCTTTTTATGGCTGCTATCTTACAAGTAGTAGTACAGGCTGCTTATTTTGGATACTATGGAGCAGGTATTACTCAACAACTTTATAAAAATGGAGAAGGTTTTTACTTTTCAGAAAACGATGTATTACATGTTGGGATGATTCTCTGGCTGGCATACATTGTCTTGGCGGTAGGCAAACATCTTCAAGATTATGATACAGTTCATAAAAAATCTGCATAACTAGGTATTTGCAAAGGATATTTGCCCAAATCAGTTTTTAAATGGGTAGATATCCTATAATTTTCTACGAATATAAAGCTCTTTCTCCACAGTTGCCACTATTTTCCCATTCTCATCCAGCACTTCTGCATGGTAGATTCGAATAGTTTTTTTCTTTTCTTTTACAATTTGTCGTACAGTTTCAAATTCTTCATCAGAGAGAGTAAAAATTACTTTGACGGTTCCTTTTCCGGGACTTACAAAATCGATTTTTGCTCCTTTATCCCAAACAATATAGCTTTCCCCCAAATTCCAGATGAGTAAAAACATAAAAAATGGATCACACATAGAATAGAGAGATCCACCGAAGTGAGTTCCCACATAGTTTGTATTGGAAAGTACCAAAGGCATAGAGACTTCAATTTTATTTTTATTTATAATTTTGGGGATTATATTTGCTCCCCGATACGGACCAAAAACTTTAAAGGCTTCTTCCATGCCATATGTATCACCTAAGAAATCCCATAGGGGAAATACAGAAAAATCTAATCGATTTTTCTTTGTTTCAGTTTCTTTCAATTAAACTCTCTCTTTGGAATAACATTTTCATTCTTCATTTGTATCTATCTTTGCTCGTCTAGCTTTCACCTGTCTCTCCAGAGCAGGAATATTAGTACATGCTAATAAATTTTGTTCTAATTTTATAAATTTATGAGAGAGTAAAAAATTTGATTCCAGCTTATCGATTCGTTCTTCCAGCCCTATCATTCCGATCACATCCATAAAGGTTATATTAAAATTAAATGTTTGGAAATCATTGACAATTGTCTTACTTCTCTCGTATAAAATAAGTAGCATATCTAAAATCTTAGTATCTAAATCTGGAAGATACGAATTTAAGACTAACTTATTTGCATTCCAAATTCTCTCTGCTAAGAGAGAAATCAATCTGGCAGTCAATTGAGGCTCTTTCTTTGCCATCATCTCAAAGTTTTCTTTTTTAATGACCACCAACTCTGAGTCTTCTATAGCTGTTGCTGTTGCAGATCGCGTTTTATTTTCCAAAATGGACATTTCCCCAAATATATCTCCGGGCATCATGATAAAAAGCTGAACTTCCTTTTTATCTATCATTCTGGAAATTTTGACCTTACCCTCTTTTAAAATGTAGACCTCTTTTGTGGGCTCATTTTCACAAAAAATGATTTCTCCATCGTCAAACGTTTGCACCCCACCCGTCTTCCTTTCAAGAGGAGTGGTTACATTCAATGCATTCAACTTCTCTCTTGCATCTTCTGCCTCTGCTCCATTTGGATGGTAGTGGAGATATGCTTTTAGCATATACGTTGCAATTCTTTTACGGTTATAATTTAAATACGTACTTGCCGTGTTGTAAAGAATTCGATAATTTTCTGTATCACTTATTTGTACGTCGTTACTCTCTAGATCCCTATGACTAAACTGTCTTAATTTTCTGGAAAAGGAACGAATGATCTTTGTTACCATCACAGGATTGTTTTGGACTAATTCGGGGAATCGTTTATAATTTACAGTGATTGTAACTACCTTTGTGAGTGCATACGCAGATTCCATTTGAGGCAGCTGGCTCATAGCTCCCACCACTCCAAAAAAATCTCCGGGACCCATGACCTCGCTCTGCTTTTCTCCAATCACAGGATTTTTTCTGGAAATATTCACTTTTCCTTCTTTGACAATGAAAAAATTGCCCGCTCTCTTTTCCCCTTCCAGTATGATGTAGGATCCCTTTTGGTATGAGTTGATACTATATAATGAGGTAGACATATAATTTATAATACTATAGTTTCATCTTTAAACTCTGCTCTTTTCAATTCTGAAATGGAACGAATTCCTGATGATTTATTTTCAAATACTACATTTCCCCGTAGTACAATTGGAATATCAAATTTAATTTTACCTATAACTTTAAAGGAAGTTGACTCTTTTAAAGAAGGAATCTCGGGGAAAAGTTCTGTAAAATCTTTTACCTTTTTGTAATGGGCATCGTCTAGGCTCACCAAATTTTCTCCTAAGCCTTTTGCTTTTCTAGACTCAGACATGGTGAGAGAAAAATCTTCATTGAGTGTATAGGCATCGGACATCCGAATGAGTGTATCCTCACATTTTTTTACCGGGGCAAAGCGATCTCTTGGAATGATTATACCCTTTGTTTTTTGAAAATTACCAATGGCAGAACCCATAGCCGTCTCCAATTGTAGCACATCTTTCCCTTCCACATTTTTTGGATTTACAATCAAGGAAAGGTTTAGGAGCCCCTTATCAAGTCTATCGGACAATGCTTTTAAATTGACCCAGAGATTATTTGTGGAAAATGTCCTAAATTTCCCCATGCCTGAAAACTCATGTTCATTTTCTTTGGGAACCTGTGCCGTCTCCAAAAGTTCCAGACATTCGAATGTACCATCTACCATCTTTCGATAGATAGCCCCCCCTTTGGTGTCTGCCAAAGTCTTTGGTGTCATCTCCATGGCAAATTCCAAACCTTCCCTCCTTAGGTATTCCAGGATATGGGGCTCTATGGTGGCTCCTAGATTGTCTCCATTGGAAATAAATGCATATTCATACCCCTTCTCCAATAAGCTCTTAAGGATTCCCGTTTCTTTCAAGGAGAGATAGATATCCCCATGCCCGGGAGGACACCACTCTTCTTTGGGATCACTCACCACAATGGGTATGAAGGTATCTTTCAATAGACGTGGAACCTTGTTTTGCAAGAAACTCGAGGGCATAGGTTGTGTGAACCCAATCCGATCCAATTCCGCCTTAGAGTCGCTTTGTGTGTTGAAACTATCCATGAGAATAAGGGGTATATCCACAGAGTATTTTTTTCGAAAGTATCGGATCTGATCGGCTATGATTTCTAAAAAGGATTTGTTGTTTTTTATTTTAATCAAGCTCTTTGCCTGCGAGAGACCCATAGAAGTGCCCAAACCCCCATTGAGTTTGATGACAACCAACTTTTTTAGGCTCTCGGTAGAGGGTGTCATTGTTTTTTTTAGAACCTCTAGGGAAACTTCGTCCTTTTCTGGATCAAGATCTCCTATGGTAGACCAAATAACCTTACCTGTATCACCATTTCGGACTTTTTCAACCTTGGAGAGAAAGTCTGTGATAAGAGCAGAACTCAATCCCTCCTGCTTCATTTTTTCTATAATTGCATTGTCTTTCATTTGATCCACCTTACAACGGACTTTAAATTGTACTTTTCTGAAAACTCTCCCAAATCTACTTTATAGGGCAGTTTATCTAGAGGACGGAAGTAAAGTTTTACAAGGATATCCCTTCCACCCGTTTCATCTGCAACTAGTTTTTCTTCTTCCAACCGGTATGCAGGAAAATATACTAAGAACGTATATAGATATATCAACTGATTTTTTTCTTTTAAAACCATAATTCCTTTTCCCAAGGTATCTTTTTGGGTGATTTTAGTGTAAGATACTGGATATATCTCTTCCCATGCTTTTTGTAAAATCGGATCAATTTCAGAATAGGGAATAATTTTTTGAGAAAAAAGGGAGGAAGAGTACAAAAGGAAAAAAATGAGTCCATACATTGGATTTTTAAATATAGTAACCATTTTTAAAAAAGTTTGCATTTTGGGAATTCCAACAATTAATTTTTATATTTGTACATAAGCTCAGCCTGAAAAGACCGCAAATCCTGTTCGGTAAGTTGTAAAATCCCTTTTAAAATAATAATCATTTCTCTACGATTGATCATAATTTGGAGATTGGCAAGCCCACCTTTTCCAAAGAGAATTTCTAAGGTATTTTCCCTTTCCTCTATTGTTCCAAAGAAATGATTTTTTTCCCATCTGTCTATCATTCCTTCCCGAATTGTGGTCATTTTACCATCTAGAGAGTAATCTCTACTGATTAAAAACCAAAGCGGAGCAGAAAAACTTTGCGATACAGGGGGATTAAAGTAGAGATCTTTTAGTATTGTGGATCTAGGTTTGAATTCCACAACTATCTGCGGATCATAGGCTCTATAAGAAAAATAAGCAACCAACACACCTTGCATGATGATGACAACTTCATTCAAGGAATTGATATAGATAGATCCACCATCGAGAATTGTCCCAATTGCACCGATTGTAATAGCCCAAAAAGTATTTGTTCGAACAATCTCCGTTTCCGTTTCCTGCATATCCAAGATAATTTCTGTAAAACGATCTACATAGCAACGAATCTCACTTACCATTGCATTTAGATCTGACTGAGCAAATTGAATGCTCTGGAAAATATTTTCTCTCAGCTCGAGAATTTCTAATCTTTTATTTATATTGGTAGAAACCTCACTTTCTAATTCTACATACTTTAGAAGATCCTTCCAAAAATCGTATGCTATGGCAATTCTCAGTGATTTCAATGAAAAGCGATTGAGTAACTTGGGATTGGTTAGGATTGAATTTATTTCTTGGTTTGAGTATTCATTAAATCGTTTAGAAAATCGATTGGATACACAATAGGATGCTCCCTGTACTTCTAACTTAACTGTTTTTGTTTTACATTGAATGGGTAACAGAAATATGAAGAGAAAAAATAATTGAAGTTTTTTTGAAATCATTGTTTAATTACAAGAAGCAAGATTACCTTATAAATAACTTATAGAGTAAATCTTTTAACAATAGCAGATAAAGATTTTGTTTGTTCAGATATTTTATTTGCTTCCTCAGCTAATTGTCGTACACTATCTGTTTCATCTTCCATCATTTTATTTCCTTTGACCATAATGTGAGAAAACTCTTGGGCTATTTGAGATGTGTGGTGAATGATTTTCTCAATATCTTCTCCATCTTTCAATAAATTCAGTGCCAACTTGTAATCATTTTCCACTTGTTCATTGGATTGTTCGGAGACAGATCCCATCTGCTGAATAGATTCTCTTGCAATATCCACAACCTTTATGCCCTCGTCAATTGCTGCCTCATTGGTAACTGATTTTGAAACAGCTAAGGATGCTTCTGTCTTCATCTTCTGAAGGGCTTCCTGAACATCTTTTGCAAACGATGTGGTACTATCTGCTAATCTTCCAATTTCTTCTGCTACCACAGCAAATCCCCTTCCGGTGTCCCCCGCACGATGTGCTTCAATAGATGCATTGAGAGATAGCATATTGGTTTGTTTTGCAATTCGAGTAATCGAAGATATTTTATCTATCAATCCATTTGTTTCAACAGAAACTTTTCTTACAATTTCTATAGATTGTGTTACAGATTTTTTTATAAGCTGCATTTGAGCTTCTGAATCACCAATTGCCGTAGTACCTTTTTTGGCATACACGGATACATCTTCGGATAATTTTTTAGTATGCTCTAAATTTTGTTGCATCAGACGAACTTTATTCATCATCTGAGTGATCATTTCTAAGGACTTTTGGATAGCATCCATTTGGTTCTTTGCTCCCAAATGTATAGACTGCATCAAATTTGCCATTTGGTTTATCACATGCTTTAGCTTATTTGCTTCTCCTGCTTGGTACTCCGTGACTTTTTCAGAAATTTGGATGGTGGTAGAAATTTCTTGGACTATATTTTTTGTCCCAATGATCACTTTGTTAAGTTCAAATCCTATTTGGGAAAAAAAATTTCTTTCCTTGTTTGTGGTGAGGACGGTTAGATTTCCTGCAGAGACACTCTTCATCACCTTCATCCATTCTAAGAGCTTATTATAGATTTTATAATAAACCATGAAAGCTCCAAAAATCCCAATGAAAAAAGAGAGGGAGCTAACCAAAAGAATTTCTTTTGTGATTCCAAAAACTAAGAATCCAATTAAAAAAGAGAGGATAGTAGGAAGAAGTGCCAAACCAAAAAATAAAGGTGCTAAAAATGGATGATGGATCAAACGACCCAATCTCAGATTAAGAGTGGTTCCATCTTTTAGTTTCCCAATGGGACATGATGCATCGATGAGTAACTCACCTGTATTTCGGGAGTACATTTGTAATAAGGGGAGATCAGTAGTCGCAGACTTCATCCCTACTTCGTCTGTAAAGAAAATTCCTTCCCTAAGGCGATTGGTGTGCAACCAACCATATCCCCTTTGGTCTACCATGACAAAGTATTCATCATCCCCTAAATCATAATCTAGAACCTTTCTAATATCTTCTATGCATTCTTCTATAGTTTTGGATGAAAGGATAGTGGGTTGGATTTTTTTGGCTGTCTTTTGTACTTTTTGAAGTACGACCTTTGAATCCATCGATTGCAAGTAGTTCATGATAGTAACATGAAGAATTTCGTTTCTCCTGTAAATTTAAAATTATCAGTGTTTGATCACTCCCTTTCTTGGATTGGGGTTTACAGGTGATGATTGGAGGTAAGATATAAATCAGTATGGCACTCCCAACTATCTGGGAGCTTGGTACCTTGCAATCACCCCATCTATATCCGGGCCACCTCCAGAGGAATTAGGATTTGCCGGGAAATTTCTAGCTGTTGCTGAAACCAAGCGTAGGTATACAAATCCAGTGGATTTTATGAGAGAAACTTCAGTAGAAGTACAGGCTACCGTCAAATCTGTAGGATTTACATCAGCAACTAAATTTTCTAAATCAAACCCATATCCTCCCGTTTTGGTGGTATCGTACAAATCACTACCAACCAAAGGATTGGATTCTATATTATAACGAACTGGCGTGATACCTGCAAACCCTTTCCAATATGAAAGCACATCACTAAATGTAGTGGAAGAAGAGTATGTATAGGTGGGAGAAAAACCACAATACTTTACATTGTCCTGGCTAACCTCAACGATCACCGGTTCTATAAAACCTTGAGTTGTAGTACTATTTAAATAAAAAGGGTTTTCAAAAACAATAAAGTCTATACCTGTTCCATTAGTGATACGACGACCACTCCATTCCAGAACTATAATTGCCCCCACACCTGACTGCGAAAGGGAGTATACATCACCTGAACCTGAATAGTTTCCTGTACCCTTTATCCCATTCACTGCATTCGATTTATTTAAAAAACCAATTCCATTGTGATTGGGAGCATATACAACTGTATCTGCCGTATCTATTGGTACTACAACATTTGTAACTTTTGGAGGAGTTATAGATTGCATAAGTAACATAACTGTAGTAGCACGAGAATCTAGAGAAGATAAATTATTCGTACTACACTGCGCATTTACCAAAGCAAACAGTAATAAAAAAATATATTGGCAAATCCTAAAATAGGATTTTTTACCAAATCGAAACATAGATTACCTCAAGAAAAATTCATTTCCTGAAGGAGTATACGAACCTCTCAAAAGAAAGATCAAAAAAATATTCTTTGTAGATACTTTCCTTTCCGCGGAAAAGTATCAAAAGAGGAGTATCTGGCTTTACAGTTGCGGGACAGCGAGGGACTTTCACCCTACTTCCTCCAATCGGATACCTACAAACATAGATTAATGGAACATTAAGTCAATAAAAAATATAAAGTGAGGAGAAGAATACTATTTAACTTGGAAGCATCTAAAAAGGATTTCAGAAATGAACCTTTGGTATATTGGAGAGTAATACTCAGATTTCTAATGAAAATTAAAATGAATCAATTATTCATTGATTCAAATGCATTTTGATAGATAACTGACCGTGAGACTTTTTGCCCTGCAAAAAGCCCCGCGGAGCGGTCTGGATTCTATGCGAAAATGCCTTTCCCCAGATTTCTGATTAGAAATCTGGGGAATAAAAATAAACTTGCATGGATTCCTATTGAAAATAGTATTTCATATAGAAAAACTTACTACATAATTTTAATTAAATTTATTTTGCGCTAAAATAACACTATATTATGTCAATACTCATAAAAAATTACAATTCTACCGGTGGGTTTAAATGAAAATCATTACAGATAAAGAAAAGATCAAAGAGTCATTTGAACAAAATTACCACCACCACCCCACATTTCTTTTTTATAATAAGAAACAATACCCTGTAAAAGTGATTTCTATTTCAAATGATGAAATCATTATCAAAACCATCCCAATCACAGAAACCACCAGCACCACTAGGATCCTTACCTCTGTAGATAATAAATCCCTTTATATTTTCACATTTGAATTTTTAGGTGCCAGAGGTCTGTATGAAGTTATCAGACCCCATAGCCTAGAAATTGTTCCAGCGTATTCTTTAACAAATAAAAAAAATCCCGAAAGATTGTATGTAACTAATATAGTAAACCAAACCGATCTGGTGAAAACACTAGTAGCCAACAATGACATCACAAACCACTATGTAAGAGATGTTATAAAAAAAATTCAAATGAGTGTGTCACATTTAGATCTTTTTATACATGAGCGAGTGGATGTGAGATTAAAGTTACTACAAGAATATGATAAAATTATATATATTCCTGATAAATCCAATCCAGCAAGTGTTCCAGGTGAATTTTTACCTTACGAAATATATTATAGGCAAGTCAAATATACAAAAGGAATTGATAAATTAATTTCTGAAATTACAGTCCCTCTAAAATTTAGAAATATATTTACATTTGGTTATGTAACTCTCTTAAATGATATACCTATGGATGCCTCTTATCTAGAAATTGCCACTACCATTGCCTCTAATTGGAAAAAGCATATATTCACTGAAAATATTTTGCATGAATCCCAAGAAGGAAATGTAATTTTAGATATAAATTCAAAACAGTTTAGTTTTTATCATGAAAATTTTACTAATTTTGGAAAGATATTTAACATTGGTGCTACAATTATTTTTGAAGTATGCTTTTCTGCAGAAGAAAAAGTTTTGTGCAAGGGGATAGTAAAAGGCATTATCCCCACGGAAAAACACTTTAAGATCACATGTGAATTTATGTTTTACAGCGAAGAAGAATCCAAAAAGACCATAGAATTTTTAAAGCTCCATTGCCCTAAGCTTCATATTGTGGAAGAAAATGAGGCATTTGATTGGTAATAAAATAATTTATTGTAAAAATTGAAACTTTCTGTTTGTAGAACCCACCAGTTTACTTTTTTTGTCTGGCTACCATAACTTGTAGTACAAATTCTGCTGCTTCTAAATTTTTATTCGCATCATAAACATTTTGACCCCAAGCTGTAATACCATGATTTTCAATTAGAAAGAATGGTACCTTAGAGGTATACTTTTCTAGTGAGCGGGTCATTTCTGAAGCAATTTCAGGAACATGGCCGTGGTTGTGTACTGCTAACACTTGGAGATTTGGTTCTTCGGTGAAATCCCCAAAGGCTTTGAGAATTTCTGAATTTGGCAAATCCATCCATTGGACGGGATTTGCCCTGGAAAGTCCAAATTCTAAAGCACAAGAGGATGGAGTATGAACGTGGAGAACACAGGAAATGGATGGGTACAGAGCATAAAGGGCTGTGTGGATGGAGGTTTCAGCACTGGGCTTTAGGTTTAGTGTATTTTCTATTGGATTCTTTGAGCTAAGTTCTATTTGGATGAAATCTTTTTCGGTGAGTTTACTTTTATCACGTCCGGATGCTGTGATGTGGAGAATGCCTTTGGGAGAATCTAAAATGGAAAGATTCCCCGCTGTGGCAAACATCCACATACGGTTGTAGTACAGTTTTGAATATTGTATTAAAGAAGAAAGCTCTTCCTGACTACTCAATCGTAGCAGTTTCCTCTACATAATTGGGAACCCAACCTGACATATCAGTAAAATAGCGTACGGCTTTGATCCTATGCTTATCATCCAGATAAAACCAATGATTGGTATTTCGTGGGACGGATATGAAATCAGATTTTTGTACGTGGACAAGGAATTTCTCGTCTTTGGTAACAAATCCAAAATAGCCGGAACCATCTAAGATATAACGGACTTCTTCATCTGTATGAAAATGCACTTTGTCAAACTTAGCTAACATATCTTTTAGACCTGGAACCTGTGGATGAAGTACTACAAGATCCCTGGTTTTGTACCCTTCAGTCTCCTGGAGGTGTTGAAATCTATTGTTAACTGTTGAAAGCAATTCTTCTTTTTCTAAGTCAGTTAGGGTATCTTTTTCTATCCATTTGTTGGAGGCTTCTGGAACTTCCCAATGGTCATAGGTGATGTTATGAGTTGAAAGAAATGCTTTTACTTTTTCTGTTTCTGTGATATTTCCCAATGATTTATTACGAATTATAGTTGCCATTATTTATTTACCCTCTCTACATAAGATAGATCTCTTAAATCAATTTTAATTGTGTCACCTTGTTTTACAAATATGGGCACATTGACCTCGCCACCTGTTTCTACAGTTACTTTTTTAAGTGCAGTTCCTGCTGTATCACCTTTTAAACCCTCTTCCGCATAAGTAATTTGTAGAACAGCAAAATTTGGAGGTATTACACCAATAGGATTGCCTTCATAAAAAGTAACTTCTACCTGGGTTTCTTCTTTCATAAATGGAAGGATATCTTCAACATACTCAATAGGGACAGGAAGCTGTTCAAAATCATGAACATCCATAAAAATAATACTATCTCCATCGGAATAACAGTATGTCATGGAACGTTTTTCTAGTTCCACACTTTCTAACTTTTCTGCAGCTTTGAATGTTCTCTCAATGGAGGATCCCTTCATCACATTTTTTAATTTGGTGCGGATAAAGGCACTCCCCTTACCGGGATTTACAAATTCTGATTTGATGACTGAATATAGCTCATTCTCTACTTTGAGAACCATTCCCTTTTTGACTTCTGTGATCCCGAGTACCATTCCCACCCCCAACTATTGAGATAGAGTACAAACCTCTATCTATGGGATAGGATTTTTAAAGATTTTCAAGTGTCAAGGAATTCTGGGAACGACTCTTTTTTGATTTCCTAAAGAATCCATATTAAAAACAATGAAAAAGTACCATCTGCCAAAGTTGAAGAATTCTGAAAAGAAAACATTGGGATTGGTTGGAAGACCTTAGTGGTCTCCTTACTTGTTAGAATATGTCAATCCAAATTAAACTCAAACCAATTGTGGGAGTAGATGCGAGGCCCCTAGCCTATGGATACACAGGAAATTCCCGTTATCTCATAGAAGCATTGAAATACCTAGTGAGGAAAAATTCTCACTTTGAATATAGGCTATATTCAAACAAACCAATCCATCCTGTATTTCAGTCATTTATTGATGAATCAGGAATTGTGGTTGCGCCAATTGAGCAAATGCCAGGAATTTTATGGCTCAATTTTTACTTACCCAAAACACTCGTAGATGATAAGATAGACCTATTTTGGGGAACACTTCAGCTTCTTCCCATATTCAAGCTTCCCTTTCCCACTGTGGTCAATTATCATGATTTGAATTTTGTTTCCGCTCCTAAAACTATGAGTTTACTAAACTACTTACAACATAAGATTTTATCATCCTATACATTGGAGAACGCGAATAGAGTTTTTTGCCTTTCAGAAAATACAAAAAATGATATCTCTGCCTACAAACCATCTGTTGCTGAAAAATTAACTGTGATCTATCCCGGAGCTAATAAATCAGAAGCCTCAGAAGAAAATTTAGGTATTACAAATTTTCTTCTCACAATTTCCACCATTGAACCCAGAAAAAATTTGAAAACTTTGATAGACGGGTATCTAGAGGTTGTAAGACATAATTCATCTTTTCCATACAAATTAGTAATTGCAGGAAGACTGGGATGGGGTGAAAATTCCTTAGCCCAAGATCTTCAAAATGGAATCTATTTAGATAAAGGAATTGTTTTTATAGAAAATCCTTCTGAATCTGCCCTTTCTTATTTATTACATAACTGTGAGTTTTTTTTGTTTCCATCTAAACATGAAGGTTTTGGACTCCCTATCATTGAAGCTATGGTGGAAGGGAGAGTTTGTATTACTTCTGATCTTCCTGTATTTCGTGAAATTGTAGAACCAGGAATTGATCTCATAGCAGATACACTTAATCCTTCTTCTTGGGCAGAAAAAATACTGGAAATGAGTCAAAAACCTCAAAGCTCTAGAAGGAGGACACTTAAATCAACCAAATGGAATTGGCAAACAACAGGAAAACTGATTGAAACAGAAATAACTTCTGTTTGGAATAGTTATATCAAAGAAAAAACCATGAGCCATGCTTTTTAATTCAATAGATTTTTTATTTTTCTTCCCTGTAGTACTAATTTTGGGAAATTTACTGAAAGGTAAATCCCAGAGACTTCTCCTTCTCTTTGCCAGTTTTTATTTTTACATGGCGTGGAACAAAAATTTTATATTTCTTATTTTAGCTTCTACGTTTTTAGATTATTTTGTAGCACTCTACCTTGACTCCATACCTTTAGAAAAAAATAACCTACGAAAGTGGGTGCTCAGCATTTCAATGATTGGAAATTTAGGGTTTTTAGGATATTTTAAATATACTAACTTTTTGATTGGTGTAGTCAATGATATAAATTTTTGGGGATCTCCACCTATATCCAATATGGATATCACTTTGCCTGTAGGAATTTCATTTTATACATTCCAATCTATGAGCTATACCATTGACGTATATAGAAAACAATTGGATGCCAAAAAATCATTCCTGGACTTTGCCCTCTATGTAGCATTCTTTCCTCAGTTAGTGGCAGGTCCCATTGTTCGGGCAACTACGTTTTTTCGGGATCTTGAGACCAGACTCCCCGTACTCAATGAGGATATACAAATTGCTATCACACGTATTCTAATTGGTTTTTCAAGGAAAATAGTTTTTGCAGATAACCTAGGAAAGGTTGTAGACCATACATTTATGTTTTATAATACTTTGAACCCCATAGAAATCTGGACGGGTGCAATAGCTTTTGGATGGCAGATCTATTTTGATTTTGCGGGCTACACCGACATTGCCATTGGGGTTGCCAGATTATTTGGGTTTAAATTTGATGCAAATTTTAATTTTCCTATGTCTACAAATAGTATCACAGATCACTGGTCTAAATGGCATATTTCCTTTTCTACATGGATAAAGGACTATATCTATATTCCACTTGGTGGATCCCGCTTGGGAGAATTGGTTACTTATAGAAATTTATTTATTACTTGGTTTTTTGCGGGTGTATGGCATGGTGCTGCTTATCACTACATTGCCTGGGGGCTTTGGCAGGGAATTATGATAGGAATCCAAAGAGGTTTCACTCGGACACAAGTCTGGAAAACTCTAAATGAAAAAGGAGGATTTATATATGATATCTTCTGTAGGGTATTTACAATGTTTTGTTTATCATTTGGATTTGTACTGTTTCGAGCAGAGAATATGAACAAAGCAATGGAAATGATTAAGTCTATGCTATTTATCAATATACCTTTTAGCTCTCTCAATGGTTATGAGAATTGGAGATACGGTGTTTTATTAATTATATGCTTTCTTGCATCTTATATATTTTCAAAGAGAAATATTGAAACTATGTCTACAAGTCCATATAAATTGGCAATGGCTAATACAGTTAGTATTCTCTTACTTTTATTTTTTGGTTTTGAGGGAACCAATTTTCTCTACTTCCAATTTTAAGTATGACTGAATTTAATAAATTTTATAAAGATAAAAGATTCCTTCTTCCCATTGTAATTTTACTTGCAATTGAAGTATTCTTAGAATTGGATATTTATACTCCCTATTTAAAGAAAAATTCTTATGCAGCAAATATAAATCGTATTTCTAACCATGTGATTGCCCAAAAAGAAACTCACAATCCCGATATACTGGTGTTAGGAACTAGTGTGGCTTATGAAGGACTATCTCCCAAAATTCTTCAGGACGTGATTGAACCTACAGGATTAAAAATCCAATCAATTGCAATCCCAGGATCTGAATTGATAGTGCAACATTTGGTTTCAAAAAAGCTACTAAAGGAATTTCCGAATGCAAAGTATCTGATTTATATAGGGGAAGTTACAATGCCCTGGGTCAGCCAAACAGGATTGGGGCTCCCTACTCTAGCTATGATTTCTGAGTTTCCCCGAAGAGAAGTGATACCACTTTTAAAGCAATTTGAATATGTATCTACGTTTAAAGTTCCTGTTTTAGAAAAAGAGTTTTCTACACACTATGGTTTTTCTGATATGTCATACATACTCTTTAAAACAATTGCATATAGAAGAGATATAAATGATCTCATATTAGATCCAGGAAAACGAATCAAATATGTAGTACGAGATCGAGCCAATCCAAATACCAATTTTTATTACTATGAAAATGATCATACCGAAAGGATGAGCTCTTACGATTTTCAGGATTTAAATGACTGTGTAAATAAAACTAGGGATTTTAACAATCCTCCCTTTCCAGAAAATTCAAATATAGATCATAAAAAAGCAATATATGATACCTGTGCTCTCTCGATTAGTACAATCAATCACCTAGAGCCCGCCATGAATGCTCCCACTGCAGATACATTTTTTACGAACCTGTATTTCAAGCGGCTTTCATATGTTTTTGATAATTATATAAAACGGGATATAAAAGTACTAACTGTATTTGCCCCCTACAGTTATACAATGGGAAAAATAGGTGGAAAACCTAAAATGGATGTATGGAATAAAGAAATTGCATCCTTACTAAAAGACCACAATAGAGGAGTTTTAAACTTACAGGATTTATTTGATGGAGGCGATAGCAATCGATATTGCTATGATACAATTCATTTGAACAAAGATGGAATGGAGCTATTTTCAAGGGCATTAGGTGAGCATATTCTGAAAGAAATCAAAGAAGGTCATGTAGATGGAATCAAACGATAAAGCACCCCTCTCTCTTCAGGAGGCACAGAGCAAAGTAGATCATTGGATCCAAACTATAGGAGTGCGATACTTTTCCGAACTCACGAATTTGGCAGTTCTCATGGAAGAAGTGGGAGAGCTATCCCGACTCATGGCAAGAACCTATGGTGAACAATCATTCAAAGAAAAAGACAAAGAATCCAGTATTCCTTCAGAAATGGGAGATATCTTATTTGTACTCATCTGCCTTGCCAACCAAATGGGAATTTCTCTTGAAGATGCACTGATTGCAACTTTGGAGAAAAATACTAAGCGGGATGCTGAGAGGCATAAGGAAAATAAGAAACTTCAGAGTGGAAATGGATGAGTTTGGGTTAACTGAGGTAAGTGTATGATAAGGAATCGATTTCTAATGCTTCAGAAATAAATCCTAGATTTCCTAGTATTTTAATAAGTGCTCTGAGTTGTGTGGTAACCAAAGCTTTATCAAAAGAACCAAGTAAAAAAGAGCGAAGAAAAAGGGAAAATAACTTTAGATTTGCTTTTTTTTCAGAAATATACGATGCTAGTATATATTTATAGTGTTTGGTCAACTCTATTTCTTCCTGATGATCATAGAGAAATTTCTCAATGTAGTACAAATATTTATAATTTTCAGTAACTAAAAGTTCTGTGACTACACCCGTAAAGGAATCAATTTTTAATCCAGAATAGGTAGAATTTTGCAATTCTTCAAGATATTCCAAAAATAGATCTTTAAAAAATTCCTCCTTTTGAATTTCTCTATTACTAATTAAAATTTTAGAAAGTTCAAGGGCTATAGAATTACTATCTTTGGAACTTCGGGCGATCCCTTTCGCTCTATTAAAATAAAAATCTGCTGAACTAAAATTAAATTGTCTATAATAACAATTTGCCATATCAAGATTGTATTGCAAATCAGGATTATTTTCTTTTTCCAGAAGTTTATTATTGTATTTTTTAAGTTTACGAAATATTATTTTGAAGTTGTCAGGGTTTCTTATTTTTTTGATAAGTGAAAATATTTTTGGGAAGAGTCTCTTTTTATCTTTTATTGTTTTAAATAAAGTACATATATTTTTAAAATCTCTAGCACTCAAAACAGGGTCTATATCTTCCATAGCTATACTTAAATAAATTTGTGTGAGAATTCTATTTTCACTTTCAAATGAGGCTGAAATATTATAAAAATATCCATATAATAATTTAGCGAATTCTATATTTTTAGTACCTATTATAGAATCACAAACTTCATTCATAAATTCTAGTACTTCTTCATCATTTTTATTATCTATATTTTTAACTTCTAATACTTTATCTAGTACTGTTTGAAGTACAATCAATTTTTCAGTTATAGTAATTATCTCATTGTTATTATCTAATATATTCAAGAGAGGCAACGTACTTTTAGCTACCCCATGTCTTTTGAATAGAGACCTAACTTCTAATTCAAACTTTGTTCTAAAAATGTTGTACTCTTCAATTTTTGCAAATCCAAATAGGACTCTATAATTTTTTTGAATGTTATTATGACTATTGATTATGTTATATATTTTTTCTAATAGAGTAAGAGTCATTTTTTTGTTCTCTAAAAGGCAGAGAGAACTTATTATTTTATCAAATATATTGTAACTTATTTCATTTAAATAGTCTCCACTATTATTAAAGATCTGATTAAAAACAGATTCAAGATGATCCTTGCTATGGTACAATTCAAGGCTATTTGAAAATAGTAATAGAAGGAGATCCGATTTATCTTTATTAATTATCGAAGTAGCTTTTTGTAAAAGAAAAATAGCTTCTTCTTTTTTTCCAAATGCAATGCAGTTATCACTCAGTGATTTTAAAGTTAAGATTGTATCGAGAGTGTCGGGACTAATTCTCTGTTCTATGATTTCTTTTTGGAATAAAAGTTTAGACTCTTCTTTTTTACCCATCAACTCCAATGATTCTGCGATACTTAAATATATTTTTAAGCTATTTATTTTATCTTCAAGAGTTTTTATAGAATCAAATTTTTTGGTTTCATTCAATATTATAGAGATCCATTTTTCGTTAGGAGGAAAATTCAAAGATAGTTTTGCAATACACTCTACTATTTTTAAAACATCTATTGGATTCTCACTTACCTCTATTTTTTTACATAAAATATTTATAACTTCTCCCGCATTGTAATCATCTTTAAAATCCAAAAATAAATAAAATAATTGGGAGAGTAAATCTAGGTCAGAGTCTTGGTAATCACTCAAATTAATATCTTTAGAAATATTTATCCAAATAGTACTTTTTAGGTTAGCATCTTTTATTTTACTAATAGAAGAAAGTACACTTTTACTATCGATCTTTGATCTAGTAAGGATACTATTTAAGCGGAGAAGATATTCTTCAAATTGAGATAAAGTAAACTTTTCTTTCAAAAATTCAAGTAAACTTATAATTTCTAATTGAATTTTATCATTACTCTCAAGCTCTTCAATTTTTTTAATCCAAATAGTAAATAAAATATCTAAATATTTCATCTCTTGTAAATTTAAAACTAAAGGTGTGATACTTCTTAGAATTGATTCTATATTTTCATAATTTTTTTCTTTATTTAAGTAAAATTTTATTTTAAATAAATAGAACTTAGCTTTTTTTGTTTCTTCGATAGATAAATAAAGTTCTGCTAACTTACAATAACTAAACATTTTATCATAGGGCAAACTGAATTTTTTAAGTTCAATGAGTATCAATTTTTCAATCTCTTTAACGTTTTGTATCTCCACTAATTCCATATAAAAATATGAAATTGTAGAGTACATCCCAACCCGATAAAAAACTCTCGAAGTATCTCTAACTTCTAAAGTAGCCTTCTCTAGAAATTCAATGGCTTTTTCTTTTTCATTCATTCTGGCATAGAGTTTTCCAATATGAATCAGATGAAGAAATTTTGAAGTACTTCCTTGTAATAAATTTACTTTAGGTGCAGCTAATACTAGTAGTTTTATTTTATCTTCTTTAGAATTAATTTTTTCATAAATAAAATCTATTAATTCATTAAATGTATCACTTCTTACATGATAATTATTGATTTTATTCATATTATTAATCATTTTTGATAGAATATCAAAAAGTAACTCTCTATCTTCAATATTTTTTAAGTCCTTAAGTATAGATACATATGAAGGAGAAAAATCAAAAACTGCTTTAGACTCTGCATTTAAAAATAAACTGTTTGCTAATTCAAAATCTTCATAGGTATAAGCTGTTCTTGCAATAAGACTCAAAGACTTGGAAACATACTTTCCTTCCATTACTAAAGAAGTGAGAGGAAGTATTTTATATATAAATTTTAACTTATCTTCCTTTGAATCATCATTTAATAAAAGTAATCCTTCAATCAGAATATATTGATTTTTTACTTGTTCTCTTTTAAAGATTTCATTTACTGAAATATCTTTTTGCATCAAATTATATAGTATTTTTGAGATAAACTTACTATTAAAGTATTTTAGTAAATAGATTTTACGTTGATTTAAGGGAACTCTTGTTTCTATTTCTTCAATCACTAACTTTATATTATTTATTTTATTTTCTGTACTACTATAATATAATAAGTTATATATAATTAATATACAATAATATAGCAGAAGATCAGGATTTTGGATTGTCAAAAGATAGGGTAGTACGTTCTCTATTTCTCCTTTTTCTAATAATTTCCATATATCGGTTAGATTTGATTTGGTTTGGTGTTCACTCTGAAATAAATTTAAAACTATTTTTGAAAAAAGTAGAATAGAAGATTCTCCAAAGATCATATTTTGATTGGAGACTATATCATTAAAAGCCTTCGACTCACCAAAATCTCCAGAAATCTCTTTGGTGTAAAGGTCTAAGAGTTCATTACTTTCAAAAAAAGTTAAATTATTTGATTTTAATTTACCCAAGTAATATTTCAAAGATTCTCTTTTGTTTTCATTTA
>CAMCZP010000023.1 GCA_945887855.1 Leptospira interrogans serovar Manilae
ATATTTTCATTGCTTAGAAATGTTAAAAATCGAACACCCCTACTAAGATCTCTAGCGGTGAGTGGAATTCCTGTATAAGCAGACATTCCTGATGCAGAAGTTATTCCAGGAATAATTTCAAAAGGAATATTATTTTGGTATAATATCTCCAGTTCATCCACAATATTAGCAAATATGCTTACATCCCCACCTTTCAGTCTGGCGATTTTTTCATGTTTTTCTGTTTCATTTAAGATAATAGAATTGATTTCTGATTGTGGAGTAGAGTGACTTGTATGACCCTGCTTTCCAACAAATATTTTTTTTGCATTTGGGTCACAATATAACTCTAATATTTTTTCATTTACTAGCCTGTCATAGATTACAACTTCAGAATCTTTAAGTACATTAACACCTTTGATTGTAATCAATTCGGGATCCCCTGGTCCTGCTCCTATAAAATATACCTTTGAATTCATTTACTTAAAATGTAGTCCACACTCTTTTTTACTTGAATCTTCCCACCACCATCGTCCCGATCGAAAATCCTCACCTTCTTGGATTGCTCGGGTGCAGGGCTGGCAACCTATACTTACAAATCCTTTGTCATGCAAACTGTTATAAGGAATATTATTTTCTTTGATATAATTTTTAACTTCATCAAAAGTCCAATGTAAAATTGGATGAATTTTTAGTATATGATTGTGTTCATCCCATTCTATCTGTTCAATGAGTTCCCTATCTTTAGATTGCTCTTTTCGAATTCCAGTGATCCAGATAGTACTACCGGCTAATGCTCTTTTTAAAGGCTCAACCTTTCGTATATTACAACATTCTTTTCGATTTTCTACTGAATCATAAAAACTAAGAGCACCTTTATTTGTAAGCAGATACTCTAAAGCTGTTGTAATTGGAAAAAGTACATCAATTTTAATATTGTACTTTTCCCTTGTTTTTTGTAGTACTGAATATGTTTCTGGAAACAGCCTTCCTGTATCTAGGGTAAAAATTTTACATTTTAATTGATTTGTAGCTATATAGTGACTAATGATTTGGTCTTCATATCCCAAACTAGTAGAAAAGATTAATTTTTCATCTTCTAATTTATTAAGAATATCTAGCATATCTAAACTTGTATGATTACTAATACTATTTTTAATTAAATGTAATTTTTCCACTTTTTAGTTCTCTTTTTCTACCAGCATTTTAGTTATTTCATTTAATTTCTTCACTTTTTCTTCAAAATTTCCTGATAACTTTTTACGTATATTATTCATATTTAGGAGTAAATCATCTATTTCATCAGGGATAATTTCTTCTAGAAATTCTTTTATTCTCTTAGCTAAAGTGGGAGATTTTCCATTCGTACTGATAGCAATTTTTAAGTTACCTTTTTGGACAACACTACTCAAATAAAAATCACACAAATCTGGAGTGTCGGCAACATTGCATAAAATATTTTTCTCTTCACAAACTTTTTTTATTTGGAACTGTAGTGCTTTATTATCTGTAGCAGAAATAACTAGATTTTGTCTTACAATATCACTATTTTCAAATTCTCTATTATAAATAATTACATTGGGCATTTCATTGACTAATTCAAGAAGCTCAGGTATAATATCCTTACCGATAAGTTGCACTTTTGCATCCTTATCAGCTTTCTTAATAGCACTCATCTTTTCCAATGCTACATTACCCCCACCTACAACTAAAATATTTATAAATTCAAGTTTAAGAAATATAGGAAATAATTTATTAGAATCTAATCTCATTATTTATTGTACAATTTATCAAAACTTGCTCCATCTATAAAATGATCCTTCTGTGCTTTTACCCAGCCTCCAAAATGAGTATCAATATTTATTAGCTCTATTTTTGGAAATTTGGATTCATACTTTTTTAATATAATTGCACTTCGTGGTCTATAGCCATGTTTAGCTATCAAATCCTGAGCTGGCTCAGAATATAAGGAGCGAAGATATTCTTTGGATATTTCTAAAGTTCCATGTTTCTCAGCATTTTTTTCTACCACAGCAACAGGAGGTTCTGCTAAAATGCTCATAGAAGGTATGACTATTTCATACTTTTCTTTTCCCATTTCTTCCAATATAAGAAATGCTTCATTTTCCCAAGCAAGTAACACATCTCCTATACCATTTTTTGTAAATGTTGTACTAGCTCCTCTTGCCCCCGAATCCAAAACAGGTACATTATTGTACAGTGCTTTCATAAATTCTGTGACTTTTGGTACTTCATTATTGAATTTTTTTTGTGCATATCCATAAGCCGCAAGATAGTTCCAACGTGCTCCCCCACTAGTTTTAGGATTGGGAGTGATAACACTTACTTTTGGTTTGATTAAATCATCCCAATCTTTTATGCTTTTTGGGTTACCTTTTTTTACAAGAAATACAATTGTTGATGTATAAGGAGTGCTATTATTTGGTAAGCTTTTTTGCCATGCCGAAGAAATCAGTCCTTTGGTGGCAATTATATCTATATCGTATGACAATGCTAATGTAACTATATCAGCCTGCAGCCCCTCCATTACAGAACGGGCTTGTTTCCCACTTCCACCATGTGATTGATTGATTTTAATTGTATCACCTTTTTTTTCTTTCCAATACCCTGCAAATAATGTATTGTACTCGGCATAAAGCTCTCGAGTTGGGTCATAAGAAACATTTAGCAATGTGATATCTTTAGCATCTATGCCCAAACCAATAATTAAAAATAAACCTATCCCAAATTGAAGTAAAGAATTCATAGCCCCTCCTTTAAAAATTAGCAAATTACTGCCAGTTTCACTTACCATAGTTCCTAGTCAAATTAAATTCATCTTAACAGAATTATTATTTACTATAACGAACTTAATATTAGTTTAACAGAAATTTTATCGTTAAATAACAAAATCATGGGGTTCATCTGTCAAAAATATTGCTTTATCATGGATACTCAAATATACCAAATCACCTCTTTTAATACCCAAATCTCTATATCTCTCACTCGAGAGCTCAATTAAAATAGAGTGGTTAAACTCATCTGTCACTTCTACCCTAACATTTGAACCTGCTGGATTAATATGATCCACTACCCCTTTGGAAATTGTATCTCGATTGGGAATCAGTGTGATACTAAACTGATGAGGTCGAATGTATATACTAGCTTTCCTATTTCCAGACATATCATCTAGCTTATCTTCCAGCTCCTTGTTACCCAAAAATAGTTTTCCATTTTCAAATCTACCATGAAAGAGATTCACATTTCCTAAAAAATTATAAACAAAAGGTGTTGATGGGGTGTTATACACTTCCTCTGGTGTTCCATATTGTTCGATGGAACCATTATTCATAACTACAACTTTGTCAGAAACCTCTAAAGCTTCTTCTTGATCATGTGTTACAAATACACTAGTTATATGCATCTCATCGTGAAGCTTTCTTAGCCATCTTCGTAGTTCTTTTCTTACCTGTGCATCTAGAGCTCCGAATGGTTCATCTAATAATAAAACTTTTGGTTCAACCGCTAAAGCTCTAGCTAATGCTATTCTCTGCCTCTGCCCACCACTCAATTGGGATGGATATCGGTCTCTTAGATTTTCTAACTTTACTAATGACAATAAGCTTTCTACTTTTTCTATTATATCAGATTTAGAAGGTCTAATTTTACGACTCTGCACTTTTAAACCGTAAGCGACATTTTCAAATACTGTCATGTGCTTAAAAAGTGCATAGTGTTGAAATACAAATCCAACTTTTCTATCTCCTATTTTCTTATCTTTGATTTCTTCCCCTGAAAATAGGATGGATCCTTTATCCTGAATCTCAAGACCGGATATTATTCTTAAAAGAGTAGTTTTACCACATCCACTCGGGCCAAGCAGGGCAACTAATTCTCCTGAATTAATTTTCAGAGAAATATCAATTAATGCTTGAAATTTTCCAAAATTCTTAGATATATTATTAATTTCTATGCTCATATATATATTATAAACTTTTATTATCTGAATAATGATGTACTATCTCTTTTAAAATAAGAGACAATATCGATAGCAATGCAAGAATAGATGCCACTGCAAAAGCACCCACATAATTGTACTCATTGTAAAGAATTTCAACATGAAGGGGTATAGTATTTGTTAGACCCCTAATATGACCAGATACAACAGAAACTGCTCCAAACTCACCCATTGCTCTTGCAGAACAAAGTATCACACCATATAGAAGTCCCCATTTTATATTTGGAAGAGTGATATAAAAAAAAGTTTGCCAGCCATTTGCCCCTAGTATAAGAGAAGCCTCTTCTTCTTCCTTGCCTAGGGATTGCATTATTGGAAGAAGTTCACGGGCTATAAATGGGAAGGTTATAAAAATTGTTACTAAAACTATTCCAGGTGTACTAAAAATTATTTTGATATCATGTTCTTGCAAAAATTCTCCTAAAATTCCTTCAGCTCCAAATAAAATAATAAATAGCAATCCTGAAATGACCGGGGAAACTGAGAATGGGATATCAATCAGAGTCGTCAAAATACTCTTTCCAAAAAAATCAAATCTGGCTATTAAATAGGAAGCAGCAATTCCAAAAATTAAATTTAGAGGAACAGTGATACACAATGCAATTAAACTAAGCTTCATGGCTGATATGGCATCACTTTCTTGTATTGCATTAAAATAGTATGAGTACCCCTTCTCAAGAGCATTGAAAAAAACTGAAAAGAGTGGAATTATTAAAAAAAAGATAACAAATACTAAAGAAATCCCAATTAGTGAATATTTAGTTATATTAGAATCTGAGATATTATTATTTTTCATGAATAGCCCCTAGCTTGAATATTTCTTAGCATTCCTATACTGAAAAATATTTATACTTAGAAAAATGGAAAATGAAATCAATAATAATGAAACAGCTAATGCAGTTGCGCCAGGATAGTCATATTGCTCCAATCTAGTTAAAATCAATAATGGAGTGATTTCACTTACCATCGGCATATTTCCGGATATAAAAACCACAGACCCGTACTCTCCAATTCCCCTAGCAAAAGCTAGAAGAAATCCGCTTATTATAGATGGGAAAAGTGCCGGTAAAATGACATTTGTAAATGTCTGAAATCTACTTGCACCCAAACACGCAGAGGCTTCTTCAAACTCAGGTTCAAAATCTTCTAAAATAGGCTGGATACTTCGTACTACAAATGGAATTCCTATAAATACTAATGCAGTGTATACTCCAAAAGGAGTATAGGCTATTTTTATTCCCATTGGCTCTAAAAACCTACCATACCAACCATTAGGTGAAAAAAGGGAAGCTAATGTAATACCTGCAACTGCAGTAGGCAAAGCAAATGGCAAATCCACAAGTGCATCGATTATTCTTCTTCCAAAAAACTCATACCGCACAAGTACCCATGCTAACAAAAGTCCAAAAATAGAGTCAGTCAGTGCAGCAAGTAGAGATGCTCCAAATGTTAATTTATAAGATTGTAGAACCCTATCTGTTGTAATACTATCCCAAAATTGAGATGGGCTCATACTGGATGTTTTCCAAAAAAGCCCCATAATAGGAATTAAGACTATAATTGAGAGGTAAAAAACAGTGTATCCAAGTGATAAGGTAAATCCTGGCAAATTGGATTTTTTAAATTTCCCCATAAAATCCAAATTTCCAATATAATGAATTTTTGTAAAGTTTAATAAATTTTATTCTACTTTATTACCAAAATCTAATTTAAATTTCAATTATTTTCTGTTAAATAATGATTTTACATATAAGTACTTCTACTTTTATTTACTGATTACCTATAAAATTTGAATTTCCAAAATCTAAATCTTACCTATTAAATATTTACAAATTCACTAAATAATTTACTCTCAACTTTATATGATCTATTTAATTTTAATACTTTTTTCCTTTTGCAATATACCTGATATAAAATATAATTTTTCAGAATACATCACAAAGGAACAAATAAATAAAAGGAAAACCTTACTCATATATCCAATTAAGAATACAAGTAGCTCCCAATATTCCTTTTATTCAGAAGGTATTACAGAGTCTATTATACATGATTTAAGCATGGTAAAAGGAATAGGTGTAATCTCTCAAGAGGATAGAAAAAAAGCACTAAAGGAATTGGCATATAAGCAGGCCATGGGTCTTGAAGAAAGTGAGGTTTCAAAAATAGCCATTCTAACAGGAGCCGATTTGTTTTTGATGGGATCCTATTCTGTGGAATCTGGTAAGATCCGCATCATTGCGAGAGTCATAGATGCTGCTTCAAGTGTAATAATAAAAAGTATTAAAATCGATGGATTGGTAAGAGATATATTTACCCTCCAAGATAATCTAACCCAAACCTTACTCAGCACAAGTGGAGAACCATCAAACGATGATCTGGCATATTTAAATAATAAAACCAAGCATTCTGATAAAGCCTTTGAATCATTTTCAAAAGGTTTGGAAATAGAAGAGGCAAATCCCACAGGTGCTTTGGAATATTATAAAAAATCTTTAAATATTGAACCCGAGTATTTGGAGGTACTTGACAGAGCGGGAGCAGTTTCCATTCTCTTAGACCAACCAACAGAATCCATAATCTACTTCAATAAAGCACAAACTATTCGAGAAAAAAAAGGACTTAAAAACTCAACAGCTTATTCAAACGCTTTAGCTCAAATTGGAAATATTTATTATAATAAAGGAAATTATGAAAAAGCTCTTGAATATTATTATAATGATAAGAAAATAAAAGAAAATCTTGGATTACAAAATACTTTTGAATACAGTAACTCATTATCAAATATTGGAATTTTATATTATTCAAAAGGAGATTCAAAAAAAGCATTAGAATTTTATTTAAATGCCCAATCTATTAGAAAGAATCTCGGACTTGAAAACACTTCAGCATTTTCGATTACTTTAAATAATATAGGAAATATTTATAAATCGAAAGGAGATTACAATTCTGCTCTATTTAACTACAACAAAGCACTGAGTAAAAGGGATTCCTTGGGCTTACAAAATTCTTCAGGATATGCAAATACTTTAGGAAATATAGGAATTGTATACCATTCCATGGGTAATCGAGACAAAGCTCTGGATTTTTACAAAAGGGCACAATCAATTAGAGATTCATTGGGACTTCAAAATACATCTGGATATGCTACAACTCTTGGAAACATTGGAAACCTATTCAATATTCAAAAAAAATATGACAATGCACTGGAATACTACAAGAGAGCCCAGAGCATACGTGAAAAAATTAAAATTCAAAATTCTCCCGGATATGCTACTACTTTAAATAATATGGGAAGTATCTTTAGCTCTAAAGGCGATTTCAAAAAAGCTAAAGATTTTTACTTAAATGCGCAATCGATTAGAGAAAAATTAGGACTAAAAAGTACACAAGAATATGCTGTAACACTATACAATCTTGGAAATCTCTATGAATATAAAGGTGATTTCAAAAAGGGTGAAGAGTATTACAAAGAATCAAACTCTATTAAAGAAGCTGTGGGAACTAAAAATTCTGACAGTGAATCCTTAGATAGTATCGATCCATAATTCTTTTATCTAGATTTATGAATAGACTTTTCATTTGGATCATTTTTAATAAGGTTAAAACGGAGAGTAACATAAAATGGATTTAGATTTAAATAAACCTGATTCAAACAATCCACCAGTGCAATCTAAAAAGAAAAAAATCTTAAAAGTAGTTGGGATCTTATTGTTTGCCTTTTTTTACGATTTTTTTCCACTCGATATCATCCCTGATTTCATTCCTCTCTTTGGATTGGGAGATGATCTATTTGTAACCATTATTTCGCTTTATTTAGCATATAAAAACAGCAAAGGATAAACTTCTTGAATAAAAAAATAAAACAAATTCTCATTCTACTTCTTCTTCTTGGAATCTTTTTTACTGCAAAAGCTTATGGAGTTTCTGAATATCTCAACTTTGAATATTTAAAATTACAAAAAGAATCCCTTCTATCCACCTACAACGAAAATCAATTTCTATTTATTTCCATTTATTTTCTAGTTTATGTGATTAGCGTTGCAGTTTCTATACCTGGAGCCACCATATTTACACTGGCTGCAGGTGCTATCTTTGGAGTTGTACTGGGGACCGTGTTAGTATCTTTTGCTTCTACACTGGGTGCAACTCTCAGCTTTTTATTTTCAAGGTATTTACTCAGAGATAGTGTGCAAAAAAAATTTGGTTCATCTATGGAGTCTATCAACAAAGGCCTAGAGCAGGATGGAACTTTTTATTTACTATCTTTGAGGCTTATCCCTGCATTTCCCTTTTTTTTAATCAACCTCCTTATGGGTCTATCCAGAATCTCTGCAATACAGTTTTTTTGGGTGAGCCAAATTGGAATGCTTCCAGGAACCCTAGTGTATGTCAATGCTGGTACCCAAATTGCTACTTTAAATAGCACAAAAGATATTCTTTCTCCTACCCTACTACTCTCATTTGTCGCCCTCGGTCTGCTCCCCCTCTTTGCAAAAATAATAGTAAATAAAATCAAAATAAATAAGATTTATACAAATTACAACAAACCAAAATTTTATGACTATAACTTAGTAGTTTTGGGTGCTGGAGCGGCAGGTCTTGTGACGTCGTACATTGGAGCTACTGTAAAAGCTAAAGTAGCACTTATTGAAAAACATAAGATGGGAGGAGATTGTTTAAACTATGGATGCGTCCCATCCAAAGCTATCATAGCAACTGCTAAAAAAGTTCATTTAACAAAGAAAGCAAGTGAGTATGGTCTTAAAAAAGTTGAAATAGATTTTGATTTTAAAGATATTATGGCACGGGTATCAGGGATCATAAAAAAAATTGAACCTAATGATTCTATCGAAAGGTACTCCTCCATGGGGGTCGATTGTATAACAGGTTCAGGAAAAATTTTATCTCCATTTGAAGTAGAAGTTAATGGAAAAATCATTACAACAAAAAATATCATAGTAGCCACAGGTGCAGGACCACTAATCCCAAACATCCCCGGATTGAAAGATGTTCCTTATCTTACATCAGAAACATTGTGGAATCTAACCACACTTCCCAAGAATCTATTGATAATTGGAGGTGGTCCTATTGGGTGTGAGCTCTCCCAAGCATTTTCAAGACTTGGATCAAAGGTAACAATTTTAGATATTGCTGATAGAATTCTCCCCAAAGAAGATAAAGATGTTTCTCTTTTTATGGAAACAGTGCTTAAGGAAGAAGGTATTACAATTTTAAAATCTCATAAAATTTTAGAATTTATTAATATTTATAATAAGAACTCCGCAGTGGTAGAGTTTAATAAAGAAAAAAAAGAAATTTATTTTGATTATGTATTACTATCAATGGGAAGAAAAGCTCGTGTTTCTGGTTTTGGATTAGAGGAATTGGGAGTAAAAATAACAAATCGTGGTACAATAGAAGTTAATGAGTATTTGGAAACTAACTATCCTAATATTTTTGCTTGCGGAGATGTGGCTGGTCCCTATCAGTTCACTCATACAGCTTCGCATGAAGCATGGTATGCATCTGTAAATGCACTTTTTGGAATATTTAAAAAATTCAAAGCAGACTACACTGTAATTCCCTGGACCACTTTTACTGATCCAGAAGTATCACATGTTGGACTATCTGAAGAAGATGCATTGTCAAAAAATATTCAATTTGATCTCACCAAATATGATATTCATGAATTGGATAGAGCGATAACTGAAAGTGAAAATAAAGGATTTGTTAAGATTCTCACATCTCCCGGAACCGATAAGATTTTAGGTGTCACTATAGTAGGTCACAATGCAGGAGAAATTATCAGTGAATTTGTTTTAGCAATGAAGTACAAAATTGGAGTGAATAAAATTCTAGGAACCATTCACGCTTATCCCACTATGGCAGAAGCAAATAAATTTGCTGCGGGTAACTGGAAAAAAGCCAGAAAACCAGAAAATCTATTAAAATGGGTGGAGAAATTCCATCACTGGAGACGACAATGAAACTTAGGTATCCTTTTTTAATTAAGACTACAGGCCTTTTCCCTGTAGTCTTCTTTTTTCTTTCAATTTCTATTTTTTCTTTTGATCATACTCATTTGCAATTCAATTCACTTTTGTCTAGCTATGTCCAAAATGGTATAGTGGATTACAAATCACTAAAAAAGGAAGAGTCAAAACTCAATCTCTATGCAAATGATTTGAGCAAGGTAACGGAACAAGAATATTCAACCTTTACAAAAGAGGAAAAACTATCTTTTTTAATCAATGCTTATAATGTATTTACAATTAAATTAATATTAGATAACTACCCTCTCAAAAGCATTCGAAATATTGGATTTCTTCCAGGTGCCGCTTGGAAAAAAGATTTTTTTACCCTCCTTGGCAGTACACGAAATCTAGATTGGATTGAGCATTCTAAACTGAGAGTTGATTTTTCGGAACCTAGAATCCACTTTGCTATTGTATGTGCAAGTATAGGATGTCCTAAACTTATTTCGGAAGCGTATGTCGCCTCTAAGCTCAATAATCAATTGAATGCATCTATGGAAAATTTCTTAGGAGATACTAATAAAAATAGGTATGACGCATCTTCAAATACTCTGCATATATCAAAAATTTTTGATTGGTTCTCAAAAGATTTTACCAAACAGGGTAGTTTAGTAAATTTTATAAAAAAAGGAATGAAGGTAGAAATTCCAGAATCTGCTAAGATAGTTTATACGGAGTATGATTGGAATTTAAACGAAAAAAAATAATTATTCCACTCTTCTCTTATTGTACTATACTAAAAAAACAATTTAAATTAGAACTATTCTATTTAATACGCAACTATAATAACTAACTTTTTTCTGCCAGCAGGCGGAAAAAAGTGAGAGTTTTTTCCCCAAAAAATTACAAAAACAGTCTTTTATTCAAAAACTCCAATTAATTTTTTTTTGCATTGTGTTACTGATATACCTTCATGGAAAAATAAATAATTCAATTTATAATTAGAATAAACTAAAAAAATTTATTTCATAAATTTATAATTATTTTTACCAATATCTTTTTAAAAAAAATAGTTCTAAGAGTAATTGAATATATTAAATTAATAATTTTTTAATTTACTATATTATAGAACATATCTTTAAAAATTTATAAAATCTGATTGCACTCTTCCGACTTCATTAAATAATATAAAATCTGTAAGTATCAAAGAAGATAGGTTTCTATTTATAGTACAACCAAATTTTCTGATGATTTTAATAAACTAAATATAGATAGGACTTTTCATGGATAGCTCAACTAAAAATAGTCAGGGAGAGAAATATTGGAAGAAAACATTAGCTTTATTACTTAAAGTACTAATTGTTTGGTTTCTTGTTTCTTTTGGTGGGGGAATACTCTTTGCTCAAGCCTTAAATGGTATTCATCTTGGTGGTTACCCTTTAGGATTCTGGTTTGCAAACCAAGGATCCATTTTTGTATTCATAATTTTAATCTTTTTCTATGCCAATCAAATTGGTAAGATAGATCAAGAATTTGATGTGCATGAGGATTAAGGGGAATTAAACCATTGGATTTACAAACATTAACATATTTAATAGTAGGTGGTTCTTTTGTACTATACATAGCAATTGCAATCTGGGCAAGAGCAGGAAGTACTAAAGATTTTTATGTAGCTGGAGGTGGAGTTCACCCCATTACAAATGGTATTGCAACTGCTGCCGATTGGATGTCAGCAGCCTCTTTTATATCAATGGCAGGACTTATCTCCACAATGGGATACGGTGGTACAGTTTTCGTTATGGGCTGGACAGGTGGATATGTACTACTAGCCATGCTGCTTGCTCCCTATTTGAGAAAATTTGGTAAATTTACCGTTCCCCATTTTATCAATGATCGTTTTTATTCAAAGAATGCCAGTACAGTTGCAGTTATCTGCTTACTCCTTGCCTCAATAACCTATGTGATCGGGCAGATGACAGGAGTTGGTGTTGCCTTTTCTAGATTCCTGGGTGTATCAAAAGAAATGGGTGTATTTATAGGGATGGCTCTAGTTTTCGTCTATGCTGTGATGGGTGGTATGAAAGGTATTACTTATACACAAGTAGCACAGTATTGTGTATTGATCACTGCATACACCATTCCAGCTATTTTTATTTCCTTCCAATTAACTGGAAATCCTATCCCCCAGTTAGGCCTTGGATCTAACTTAGTGGATACAAGTGTACCATTGTTAGAACGCCTAGACCAGATTGTAAAAGAATTGGGTTTTGAAGAATACACCACTTCACTCCCGGGTAGCAAATTAAACATGTTTATGTATACACTATCCCTTATGATTGGAACAGCAGGTCTTCCACACGTGATAGTAAGATTTTTTACTGTACCTAAAGTAAAAGATGCTAGAATATCTGCGGGTTGGGCATTGGTATTCATTGCACTCCTCTACACAGTTGCCCCAGCTATTGCAGCCATGGCAAAATACAATCTTCACGCCACTGTAAACTCTGCAGTAAAAAATCCTTCCACAAGCCTCTTTGACACCGAAGCAAGTCTTCTCAATGAAGAAAGACCGGAGTGGATGAAGAGATGGGAAAAAACAGGTCTATTGACTTGGGAAGATAAAAATGGTGATGGGAGAATCCAGTACTACAATGATAAGTCAAAAAATCCCGCAGCAATTGAAAACTTTGAAAAAGCTGGATGGAAAGGAAATGAGCTAACAGTAAATGCGGATATCATTGTTCTAGCAAACCCTGAAATTGCAAATCTACCCAACTGGGTCATTGCATTGATTGCTGCTGGAGGAATTGCTGCAGCTCTCTCCACAGCCGCAGGTCTACTCCTGGCAATTTCTTCTGCTGTTTCCCATGACTTGGTAAAAAATGTGTTCAGACCAGATCTCTCAGAAAAATCGGAGCTATTGATTGGAAAGATATCTATGGCAATCTCGATCCTCTTTGCTGGATACTTAGGTTTAGATCCTCCTGGATTTGCTGCCGGTACAGTGGCACTGGCCTTTGGGATTGCAGCAAGCTCTCTCTTTCCAGCAATTATGTTAGGGATTTTTTCCAAAAAAATGAACAAAGAAGGGGCAATCGCAGGTATGATAGCAGGCGTATTGGTTACTCTCTTCTATGTTTTTGCTCACAAAGGAATCTTTTTTATCAAAGGAACTGATTTTGTTGATAAAATTGGGGGAGCAAATGTTTTCTTTGGAATTGCACCCGAAGCATTTGGAGCCATTGGAGCGATTGTCAATTTCACAGTTGCATTTATTGTGAGCAAGTTTACACCCGAACCACCCATTGAAATCCAACACCTTGTGGAAAGTGTTCGAACACCAAGAGGTTCAAAGATAATCGGAGGAGCACACTGATCTAAACTTTATATGGATGCATCCACTCAAATCGGGGAACTTCTTCGGAGGTTTCCCCCTTTTTCGTTCTTAACGGAACCTGAACTCTTAGAAATAAGCAAATCCACTGAAATCCAATTCTTTGCTCACAAAGAAATTATTTTCAAAGAAAATGATCCTCCATATGAGAGATTTTATTTTATACAAAAGGGCTCCATTGAGCTTTTATACGAACAAGACGGAAAACAGGAAATATCTGAAATCTGCGATGAGGGGGAGATCATTGGAATTAAGGCTATTCTTGGAAAAAGAAACTACCTCAATACAGCAAAAGCTCATGAAGACTCCCTCTTAGTTGTCATACCCTATAAGGCTTTTCTCACTTATTTAGAGATTAATCCTAAGATAGCACTTTATTTTGCCGCAGGATTTTCCTCCGGACGCTCACAAAAAAAAACCAACCTCCACGAATTTGAGAAAGCCAGAAAAGAGCTGAGTGTTTCGGATTCACATCCAAACCTTTCTATAAAGTACGATTCTTTTGGAGTCTATAGAGAAAAAAAACTCATCTTTTGCTCAGCAAATACAAGCATCCAAAAAGCAGCAGAGATGATGACTGAAAGTAAAGTAGGTTCTCTCTTAGTACTAAATGAAAATTATTTTCCCATTGGAATTGTAACCGATGTGGATTTTAGGGCAAAGGTAGCAACTTTTGCATTACCTTTAGATTCAACTGTATCAAATATTATGAGCTCTCCCGTTCAAACCGTCACTAGGAGTATCACATTTTCATCTGCAATGTTGAATATGATGAGCAAAAATATTAGACACCTCTGTGTTACAGAAGATGGCACTCCTCATACCAGAGCCTTAGGGATTATAACAGAACATGATATACTACTTACACAGGGTGATAACCCTGCAATTGTTACAAAAGAAATTTTACAAACAAAATTTTTCTACCAACTTCCCGTTCTACGGGATAAAATTGAGGGCATTGTACAACAATATGTAAAACAAGAAGTCTCCATCCCATTTATCTTAGAAGTTATCACAGAAGTAAATGATGCTTTGGTATCTAAAATCATTGAATTGAGTATTACTAAGCTTAAAGAATTAAACTTCGTTGACCCCGGGGTGGAATTTGTTTGGCTATCTTTGGGATCAGAGGGCAGAAGAGAACAATCCACAAGGACAGACCAGGACAATGCCATCCTCTATGAAGACCCACCTTCTAATAAGACTGAAGCTGTAAAATCATACTTTTTAACATTGGGCAAACTGGTTACCGATGAACTCCATGCTTGTGGATTTGCCTATTGTCCTGGAAATATAATGGCATCAAACCCCAAACTTTGTATGTCGCTATCAGAGTGGCAGGAATCTTTTTATGGTTGGATACTTTCAGGTACACCTGAATCAGTTTTAAATATGTCCATATTTTTTGATTTTCGAGCAAGCTATGGTAAAAGAGAATTAGCTCATTCCCTTGAATTATTTATCCAATCCAAAATACCAGAAAACCAAAATATCCTTAGATTTATTGCCTTAAATAGCCTTGCAAGCTCCCCTCCTTTAGGTATATTTCGAAATTTCTTAGTCGATAAACACGGGAAACATAAAAATCAATTTGATATTAAACTAAGAGGTATCACTCCACTAGTAGATGCCGCACGCGTACTCGCCCTAGAAAATAATATCCAAGAGAGAAGTACAATAGGTAGATTCAATGAATTAAAAAAAATATTTCCAAAACTAGAAAAAGAATATGAGGAAGCCAAATCAACATTTGAAATACTCACAAGATTTCGTATTCGAAATCTATTTGAAAATCCGGGTGCCCACAACTACCTCAATCCAGACACTCTTACCAAAATGGAAAAAGAAATCTTAAAGCATGGGTTCAAATCAATCAATGAACTCCAATCCCTATTGAGCACTCACTTTCAGCTCCAACTCATGCAGAGGTAGAATTGTACCTATTTAAAAAATACTATAAGAAATTCTTGGTAAACCAAATTTTTAAATCTGTTCATTCCAACATTGTAAAACCTTTTGAAATAAATTATTTAGAGCGAATTAAAATTCAATCACACGAAAACAATAAACCAGATTCAAAAACTTTACGCTATGTGGTTTTTGATACAGAAACTACAGGTCTAGATACAAAAAAAGATACTTTGCTATCTATCGGTGGAGTTGCGATTCACGGTAATTCTCTTATTGTTCGAGATTCATTTTATGAATTGATAAAAGTGGAAAGGAGCTTTGGTGAGGATATTCCTATCCATGGAATAATGCCCAAAGAGTCTTTGGATGGAAAGGATGAAAAAACAGTACTCCTTGCATTTTTAAAATACATTGACAATTCTATACTCATAGCCCACCACATTGATTTTGATCTAGAGTTTTTAAACAAATCACTCTCTACATTTACACCCCTAAAGATCCTGAATGATGCAATTGATACAGCCAAACTTGCAGAGAGAATCGAAGAAAAAACAAATCCTAACCTTTATCGGGAAGACAGAAAGCAATTCCAGTTGGACTCCTTGTGTAGAAAATATGAGATCCCTTCCTTTGCAAGGCACCATGCACTTTCAGATGCTGTCACCACTGGAATTTTGTTTTTAAAACTTCAAAAAAAATGGATTAGAATGGGAAATGAACAGTTGAAGACTCTATATTTCTAGGTAAGTCTATTTGTATTTTAGGTGCAGTTTGCTTTTTTTATATCAAATCAAAAAAATACTTTCTTTTTTAATAAATAAAAGTATAATATGATCCCAGTTGAATAATAGCTTATTCATTGAAACAATGAAATTAGAAATAATTTCTTTTATTTCAGATGCGAGGAACCAGTGCAAAAAATAGATGATTCAGAAAATGTAATCATTGTTAGAGATCACCACTCTTATGCAATGTTTTTGCCTCCAGATATGCTGTCTGTGAAGAGATTTCGCAGAGAAATTGATACTTCCCTTAGGGATCATCAATTTTCAAGTGAAGATGTAGAACAGATAAAACTTGCCTGTGATGAAGCACTCACAAATTCAATCACTGCAAACCTAAAAAATGCAAGCTTAGAAACTATCATCTGTAGATGGAGAATTGAGCAGTCTACCTTTTATCTCCTCATTATGGACTATGGAAAAGGGGTTCCAACTGAAAAAATAGTCAACATTGACGTACCAAGTTCCCTCCTAGACCTCATTGAAAAATTCAAAAAAAATGATAAAGAGAATCCCAACTTTCTTCCTTTCAATGGAATCTGCAAAAAACACAAGAATATGGGACAGGGCTTAAATATCATAAAAAAAATTATGGATAAGGTTAGCATTCATTACCATCGAATGGATGGGATTTTGGAATCATTCAATGATTCAGTGGATGGATCTATCCTGGAAATGGAATTTTCATCCAAAAAAAAATAACTCATTCGTTTTACTCTTGCCTGAAGATTTCTTTCCCATGAACTAGTTTCATGGCTTACATCCAATCGATAGCCCGTTCTCTTCCAGAGTCTAGACTCAAACAAAGCCAAATCAAAGAATTTGCATCCACACTCTTTGCAAATTCAGATCTACAGCTTGATAGACTTTTACCAGTTTTTGAGAACTCAACCATTAAAAGTCGTCCCATACTCAAAGATTTTCAGTGGTACACCCAATCAAGAAGTTTCAAAGAGAAAAATTCCAGTTTTCTGGAATCAGCTCTTGAATTGGGAAAATCGGCCTGCTTATCTGTGCTTTCTCAATCCGGATTATCAAAAGATGAAATTGGTGGTTTTATAGTGGTTACTTCCTCCGGATTTGTTACCCCTACCCTAGATGCTCGCTTGGTGGATGAATTAGATCTAAACGAAGATATTTTACGACTTCCCATCACCGGGTTAGGCTGTGCGGGAGGTGCCTATGGACTGGCGAGAGCCAATGAGTTTGCAAACCTTTATCCCGGTAAAAATATCCTTCTTCTCGCTGTGGAGACATGCTCCCTTACCTTTCGCCCGGCAGATAAGAAGAAAGCAAACTTGGTGGCACTCTCCCTTTTTAGCGATGGAGCTTCTGCTGTTGTACTTTCTTCCCAAAAAAAAGAAAACTCTATCTCTATTGATGGAAGCCATAGCTTTAAATGGAAAAATAGTTTAAATGTTATGGGATGGGACGTGGAAGATGATGGTCTGCAAGTAATTTTTGACAAAAGCATTCCATCTATAATCAATAAAAATTACTTAGAAGTGTTTAATAAATTTCTGAGTAAATTTAATCTTTCTAAAAAAGATATCATACACTACTTGTATCACCCCGGTGGGAAAAAAGTATTGGATGCTTTTTCTGAGAGTTTAGAAAAACCATGGGATACCTTTGGTTACTCCGCAAAAATATTGAGTGAATATGGAAATATGTCATCACCAACTGTACTATTTGTTATTGATGAGTTTATCAAGCAAAAGCAATTCTCTCCTAATGAGTTAGGAATCATAGGTGCTATGGGTCCGGGATTTTCGAGTGAAAGCTTACTATTTAGTACTACATAATTAATTTTATGATTTTACATTTAAATACAGCTAGTTCATGGAGGGGAGGAGAACGACAATCACTCTTTCTTGCTGAAGGACTTAAGAAAAGAAATATACCCCAAATAATAGTGGGTGTGCCAGGTTCAGAATTAGAAAAAAGAGCCAAAGACAACTTTACTTTCATACCCTTGAAAATGAGAGGTGAATGGGATATTTCCTCAGTACTCTCACTAATCAAGATAATAAAAAGTAATAATATAAAATTAATTCATACTCATACAGCCAGAGCACATACAATTGCACTTATTGCTAAGTATTTATATCCAAATTTTTCATTAGTGGTTTCTAGGCGGGTAGACTTTCATATAAATAAAAATATATTTAGCAAAATGAAATACACATCTTCGTTGGTAGATTTATTTTTAACAGTTTCAAATAGAATTAAAGATATATTGATTGAAGATGGAGTAAATCCAGAAAAGATCATTACAGTTTACAGTGGAATTGATCCCCTTCCATTTAAGACCAAGAAAAGTATTACTCATTTAAAAAAAGAATTTAGTATTCCTCCTAAAACAACAGTGATAGGGAATATTGCAGCATTGGTCGATCACAAAGACCAAGAAACTCTTATCAAGGCTGTTGCCCTTCTCCCATCTAGTTTAAAATTTAAATTATTAATTGTTGGTGAGGGAGAACTTGAAGCTCATCTAAAGTCCATTGTTAAAGCTTTAAACATAGACGATAAAGTAATATTCACAGGATTTAGGACAGATATTCCCGATCTATTGCGATTGTTCCATATTTTTGCTCTCACTTCGAAAGAAGAAGGACTTGGAACTTCAGTTCTAGATGCAATGATGTGTCAGCTTCCCCTAGTAGTCACCAAAGGAGGTGGAATTCCTGAAATGGTTGACCATGAAAAAGGAGGGTATATAGCAGAAGTGAAAGATATTATAAAAATTTATGAATATCTCCAAATACTTATCAAAGATTCAAGTCTTAGAAAACAACTTGGGATATACAATGGTTCTGCAGTAAAAAAATTTTTTATAAACGCCACAATAGAAAAAACAATTTATGTATACTCTTCTCTATTAGGAGAACGATTTTGGGAATAAAAGAAAACAATTTACAATTACTAATAATAGATGGTCATGCACTTGTATTTCGTGCTTACTATGCATTTCAAACCACAAATATGAAAAATTCAAAAACAGGTAATCCTAGTGGAGCAGTGTTTGGTTTTTTTAGAATGTTTTTTAAATTACTCAATGATTATCCTTCGTCTCACATTGCATTTACATTTGATCCGGGCACACAACTAGAAAGAAATAAAATTTTTCCTGATTACAAGGGAACTCGTAAACCCATGCCCGAAGATTTAAAGCCTCAAATCAGAGAAGTAATGGAAATAGTAAAAGAGCTTGGTTACCCTCTTCTTGTACAAGTGGGTCATGAAGCTGATGATCTAATAGGAAGCTTATGTAAAAAATTTGGGGAACAACATGATATAGTCATTTGCTCTGGAGATAAAGATCTTTATCAGCTCCTTATGAAAAAAAATATAAAAATGCTTAGGGGTAAAAAAGGAACATCAGATTTTATTATCATTAATTCAGATTGGGTTGTGGAAGAGCTAGGAATTACTCCCGATGAAATCACCGATTATATGGGAATAGTTGGTGATACGTCAGATAATATACCCGGTGTAAAAGGGATAGGTGATAAAGGAGCATCTACTTTAATCAAAGAGTACAAAAATCTTGAATCCATTTATTCAAACCTGGAAAATATCAAAAATCCCTCACTGAAAGAAAAATTGGTAAAATCCAAAGAAATGGCTTTTTTATCCCGAGATTTAGCTACACTTAAAACAGATTTAAAAATTGATGAAAATTGGGAAGATTTAAAAACTCAACCGCTTACTCCCGAAAAAATTGCTATTTTCCAGGATAGGGGTTATAATGTAATACATAGAGATCTTTCCAAGGAGATCTTAGGAAAGCTACCAAAAGAAGAAAAAGAACCAAAGGAAGTACCTTCACCCAGTGAATCCAATAAAAAAGGGAAGTATAGAAGGATAAAAAATCAAAGAGAACTTAAAGAATTGGTAGTAAGTCTTTCAAAATACAGTGAATTGAGTGTTGATACAGAAACAACATCTCCACTCCCAATGAATGCAAATCTTTTAGGAATCTCTATTTCTTGGGCAGAGGGGGAAGGAGTCTATATACCCGTAAAATATTCCTCAGAGATTGATCCAAATTCTCTCCTATCTGTTGGATCTGAAAATAAAAACCAAGATGAGTCTTTGGATGTCGAGGATACAATCTCAGCTTTAAAAAAATTATTAGAAAATCCTAAAATAAATAAAATTGGTCAGAATATAAAATATGATTTTCTTGTATTACAAAAATATGGTGTTTTACTCAGTCCTATTTTTTTTGATACTATGATAGCAGGTTATATCTTAAAACCGGATGTTAGAAGGCATAATATGGATGATCTAGCAATGGATTATCTAAACTATAAAACAATCACTTATGATGAGCTGACTGGAGTAGGAAAAAAACGTAAAGCACTTTATGATATAGACCTGGATAGTGTTACAGAATATGCAGCTGAAGATGCTGACATTACCTTTAGGCTCTATAAAAAACTATATAATGAAATCAATGTCCAAGATCCAGTAGGAATTTTTTCAAAAATAGAAATTCCACTCATTGAAGTTTTGGCAGAAATTGAAAAAACAGGTGTATCTATTGATTCAAAATACTTTCATAATCTTTCTATTGAATTCAAAAATGAAATGCAAAAAATTGAAAAAAAAATATATGCATCCGCAAAAAAAGAATTCAATATAAATTCTACAAAGGAACTACAAAAAATTCTATTTGAAGATTTAAAATTAGATATAATAAAAAAAAATAAGACTGGACTCTCTACAGATCACAGCGTGCTAGAAGCACTTTCAGGTAAGCATGAAATAATAGATGCATTACTAGATCATAGAAAATATTCAAAACTCATTAGCACCTATGTAGATTCCTTGCCAGAAATGGTAAATAAAATTACAAATAGGATCCATACTAGCTACAACCAAACAATTGCTGCTACAGGAAGGCTTTCTTCAACTGATCCAAATTTACAAAATATCCCAATCAAAGACAAAGAAGGCAGAATGATTCGAAAAGGATTTATTCCTATTTCAGAGGATTTTGAGCTACTTAGCCTTGACTATTCTCAAATTGAACTTCGAATCATGGCTCATTTTTCAAAAGATAAGAATATGATCGAAGCATATGAGAAAGGTTTAGATATTCATGCAAGAACCGCATCCGCACTTTTCGGTGTTCCCGAAGAAGAAGTAAATGCAGAAATGAGAAACAAAGCCAAAGTTGTAAATTTTTCAGTCATATATGGTACTACAGCATTTGGACTAGCCGAAAATTTAAAAATATCCAGAACAGAGGCAGGAATGTTTATTGATAAATATTTTTATCAATATCCAGGAGTAAAAAATTATATGGAAAAAATATCTTCAGAGTGTTTTGAGACAGGGTATGTAGAAACCCTTTCAGGCAGAAGGAGATATATACCACTGATTAAATCATCCAGAAGACAAGAAGTGGAAGCCGCCAAACGCATTGCTATCAACAGCCCCATTCAGGGTACATCAGCTGATCTCATCAAAAAAGCAATGCTAGACATACACGCAAAAATCAAGAAGAGTAAATTTAAATCCAGAATGATTCTACAGGTTCATGATGAATTGGTTTTTGAGGTACATACCTCTGAAAAAGAAAAAATCTATGCTCTCGCAAAAAAATCAATGGAAGAAGTTGAAAAGCTGGATGTTCCCCTCGAAGCAAAAGGCAAATTTGGCAAAAATTGGGACGAAGCTCACTAGATTTTTTTTAAGAAATAGGTTGATTCCCAAAACTACAAATTCCATTCTTTGACAGGATGACCTTCCTTTCCCTAATTAGTTTGTTCAAATTTTCACCTGAATCTATGTTTCTAATATGGAATCAGGGAAGCTCATCCCAAAAAAAAGGAGAAAAAAAATATGCTAAAAAAGTTTACAATCGTTTCATTGGGAGTGTTTTTACTGTCCGTTGCGTCTATCAGTGCAGGAACAATTACAGTGTTTGTGCATGGAAAATCAGGAAGCAACCATTGCGGAACAACTACTTCTGATGTGAATAGTTATTGGGGAGCCAATACAAGCACAGTATCAGGTACCAAGTATTTTGTAGGTTATGATGGAACAAGTGATCCAAGAACTTACGGCAGTTGCCGTGCTCAAACCAATTTGAGTACTGTATTGTCACAAAGATGCAAAGGTGTTGATACATGTAAAATTGTATGTCACAGTGCGGGTTGTTATGCAACTGAATTTTGGTTATCTACCTTAGGTGGTACAGCTTCTTCTAAAGGTTATAAGATCAGCGGTGTTACAGCACTTGCTGCAGCTTCTGGGGGATCAGAACTTGCTTCTGCTCTCAATGGAGCTACCTTTGGATTTGCTGGAAATGCTATGGACAAAGCTTTGATCGTATCTACAGCTAGATCAGCGTTTAACCATAACAACACCGGTGGGATAACCATTGCTCATGTTCCCGGTTACAAAGGTATGATAGCAGCTTCTGCTATACTGCCCGGAGAAGATGACTATGCAGTTGCTTACCACTCCTCTTGTGCTTACAGCCAAGCAGGTGGTCTCTCCAAATGCCAAAGCTCCATCACTGTAAGTGAAGGTATTTGGCCATTTAATTCCAACAAAACATACACACAGTACAGTGGACACGTACGGGCTTCTTCTGTTCCAGTAGCAGGTCTATATGAAAACCACAGTGAAGTGTGCAATGATGGTTGGAGATAAAAAAGAATAGAGGTTTGTTTTTTATTAAAAAGTCGCTTTTCATAAGCGACTTTTTTTTAATCTAAAGTTTGTAATACTTATTTTTTAACGACAATATGGATGGTACTGGGCTTTACTTCCTTACTAGAAAAATCAAATCCAAAATCACTTTTGCGATCTCTCATTTTTTGGTAGAGGGCATTGCCGTTGAATAGAGCTTCCACTTCAAATACTATCATATTGTTTACATTCCCGCTATTCTTATCATTCACCCCATTGACACCTTTTATATTTCGAATGGTTGTCCTCACATCTTTGTCAATAAATTCATCGTAACTCATACCTTCAATTTTTACACGTACGATAGTTCCGGGTTTCCACTTGGAAGCAACTTGGTCCCTAATTTTTGGATATGCCTTATCTACAGCTTTTCCAATGGCTTCCTGTGCACCCGTCTCCGGATTGATGTGAGCGTGAGCACCTGCAGAGTTATCAGAGGCTATAATTCGAGCACTGTTTACATCAAATATTTTAAAACGAAGGGTTGCCTGGTAAGATTTCAAACCTGAGTTTTCAATTTCCCCTGCACTGGCAACATCTGTTTGGCCTACCAGTAGAATTTGGGCTTCCATTTCGGCTGCAGCAGCCAAAACTTTTTCTTCAGAAGAAGGATTTCCATACACACCGATCGATTTGCCTCCTTCTTTTGCAAGAATTCGAGTAAATTGGTTTCGGTCTAAAAAATCAAACTCTGAGAACTTTCCTGCAATTGCATTCTCCGTGATTGTGACTGAATTTCCAGAATTGGACTTTCCGAGAACTTTCTCATCGATGACCATTAGAAAACTGGGTTTTCCAATGTCTTTGTACCTTTCTTTGAGGGCTTCTCCTATTGCTTTTTTATTGACTTTTCCCTTTGCATCTATTTCTAACATGATGCCTTTTTTTCGGATTTCTCCAATTTGGGTATAATTGGTAACATATCCTTCTGTGCTGGAATTGATAATTTTTTCTTTCAATTGACCATCTATTGCCTGTGAACTTCCCTCGATCAAATCCCCAAGTCCATTTTCCAAGATCTTACGCTTGGCATTCAATTCTAGATCATCTTTGTTCACACCTTCCACATTGTATACATAGATGTATCCTTCCGAGTCCCTTGTGGATGTAGATGCACAACCGGATAAAAGAACAAAAACTAAGGATAATAAGAGACCTATGTAGGATTTTTTAGCTACTGAAGGGAAGGAAATGTGTATGGAAAAAAGTTTCATGATACCTCTTTGACTGTTTACAAATATAGGATTTATAAAATATTTCTTAGATTCAACTTAAAAAAAGAATTCAAGTAGCAATTCTCAAAGAAAAACAAATTCTAGTATGGCGTAAATGTCTATTTGCAATCTAGTAAGTGATTTACTTCTAGGTTTCTCAGAGAGAAATCTACTGAAATTGATCAAAAAAATAGTCTAACAGTTGAGGGAGAAGACTTTAAATGAAAAACAAACTATTTTTTAAAAAATCCCTCTTCCTTGTCCAAGTTTTCACATTTTATTTTTTCTTCTCTCTCATTTCCTGCAAAAATTCCTCTAAAAATGATGATAATACAAAATTACTGTTATTATTATATCTGGTAAATTCAAATCAATCCAGCCAAACGAATTGTAATTTGGGAACACAGGTCAGATCCGGATCTATTGATCCTTTGTATACAAGCCAATGGCATTTAGATAATATCACAAATACATCGGAAGATGTAAATGTTACTGGTTCATGGGCATTGGGTATCACAGGTAAATGCGTGGTAGTTTCCGTTGTAGATGATGGCTTAGAAATTAGCCATGAAGATCTAAAAAACAATATTTCCAATACTATTCCAAGTTATAATTATTACACAAAAACAAGCAATCCCACCCACTCTGTTAGTACAAATTCTCATGGCACTTCCGTAGCGGGTATCATTGCATCCACTGCTTATAATAATCTGGGAGGAAGGGGTATTTCGTACGACTCAATTTTGGTGGGAAGAAATATATTGGAAGGATCTTCTGATTCAGACATAGCCGATGCCCTCACACTTAGTAAGGCGGATATCTCCATATCAAATAATAGTTGGGGAGCTGCGGATTATTCAGGAAACTACAATGCTAACTTAGCCACATCCCTCTGGAAATCTGCCATTATAGACGGTATCACGAATGGTAGGAATGCTAAGGGAATACTCTATTTCTGGGCTGCAGGAAATGGAGGAACTATCAATTCAGGAAGCATTGATGTTGACAACTCAAATTATGATGGTCAGGCAAACTATTATGGAGTGCTCGCTATATGTGGTGTAGGTGCAGATGGTAAAAGAGCATCATATTCTGAAAAAGGAGCAAATCTCTGGGTTTGTGGTCATACACAAGGCACCAATTCAGGTTATACTACTGCAATCACAACTACTGATGCTACAGGGAACAATGGATCTAATTCTACTAGTTCTAGCCTAGATCTATCCAATCGGAATTATACAAAATACTTCAATGGTACTTCGGCAGCATCTCCCGTGGCAGCAGGAGTAACGGCTCTTCTCCTGAGCAAATACCCTGATTTGAATTGGAGAGATGTTCGCGAAATTCTAGCCAAGAGTGCAAGAAAGAATGACTCAACTGATTCCGATTGGACAACCAACCAAGCAGGATACAATATCAATCATAAATATGGCTTTGGAACCGTAGATGCGGGCTTGATACTGTCTACAGCAGCTACTTGGACACCCATCACAGCCCCCCTTATCACCTGTACTCTCTCTCTCGGGACAGGCACAGCCATTTCAGCAAGTGCTGCTTCTGCATGTAGCAATATGACTAAGATTGAATTTATAGAAATCAATCTTTCTTCCACTACCCTAGCTGCAAACTCAGGAAAAATAACCGTTACATTGATTCGTAATTACAATTCAAACCCTACTACATCCAGTGTTCTAATAGAACCCCACACATGTGGCTTTATTTCAGGTAATACATTTTTTAGCTCAACATGTTCTAGTTTATCCAGTACCATACGATTGGGCAGTGCAAGACATTTGGGTGAGGATCCAAGGGTTACATGGGGAATCACAACCACAGGAACAGGTGCATTATCATCCACAGCAACTCTTACCTTCTATGGAAGAGCGTATTAATATTTTAATAAAGAGAGAAAAACCATGAAAATAACTAATATAAAAAAATATCATATTCAATTCCAATTGCTTTTTTTATTTTTTTTCTTATCCTCCTGCATGAAAGGTGAACTTATAGCTGAGGATAAAAAAGTGATTGATATAAAAGAGAGAGGAATGATACATACGTATTACGATGGTAAAGAAATGAAAAAAGTTACTCTTTTGCCAGAGTACATCGCTGAATTTTCTTCAGGAAAATCTAAATTTAGAGATATGGACAAATCTTCTCAAACTGTGGTGGAAGGAAATAGGGTTCGAATTTACAAAACTAATAACAGTCAAATTAGATCATCTCTATCCCGTGGTACAGTACCCTCCTCTCTTCAAACTTCGGGGGACTTTTCGCCCGTATTTTCGGCAAATGGAACAGACTCAAGTCTTATGACCCTACCTGGAACTATTGTAATAGAAATGGAACGTGATATGAGCCAATCAGAAATAGAAACTTGGGCAGCTTCCCAAAAAATAAAATTTCAAAAAAAACTTCCACTGACAAATGGATTTTTCTATGTATTTGAAACACAACCTGGATTTGGATGTTTAGACAAAGCCAATGAATTGAGAAACAAACCGGGAGTGATTTCATCAAGTCCTGACTTTTACCAAAAAGGGTTTCCCAAATAATTAACGATTACAATTTACTACTAGTCATTGTGTTAGATTTATAATTGAAAATGTCAGAACATAAGCGGGATAGCGCGACAAAAGTGATAGCCAAATCAATTCATATTTTTCTCCTTTTCACCCTACTTTTTACAGGATTTTGCACACAAAAAAAGGATAAAACTATTGATAATTTAGTTATGCTTATCCTGTTAGATGCCTATTTGAATCCTGCCTGTAAAAATAGTGTTACACTTACAGATGGAATCGATCCCCTTTTTAGCTCACAATGGCACTTAAACCAGGGCAACAACAATGATGCAGGTGTGGAAGTTCCCTGGGCAGCTGGTATCAGGGGATCAGGTACTACAGTGGCAGTTGTGGATGATGGAATGGAATCCAAACATGAGGATCTATGCGGAAATATCTCCAGTGTAAAAAGTTATAATTACTTTAAAAATTCAACCGATCCTGATCATTTCTATATTGAAAGTGGACATGGAACTTCTGTTGCAGGTATTATTGCCGCACAGATGAACAATAACATTGGTCTTAGGGGGGCAGCCCCCTCTGCAAAATTAACAGCAAGGAATCTTTTGGAATTAACTACAATCAGTAGTTCTGCAATTGCAGATGCTATGGCTCTCGATATTAGTTCTATTCATATATCCAATAATAGTTGGGGAGCACAGGATAGAACAGGTTTATATTCAGAAGAGTATGCTTCATCACTCTGGAAGTCTGCTATTCAAAATGGTATCACGGTAGGACGGGGGGGATTGGGAACTCTCTATACATGGGCTGGTGGAAATGGAGCGTATGGCGTAAATGGCAGTATTGTTGACAATTCCAATAATGATGGGCAGGCAAATTATCATGGAGTATTGGCAATTTGTGGAATAGGAAAGGATGGAAGAAAAGCGTACTACTCTGAAGATGGGGCAAATCTTTGGGTTTGTGCCCATACAATGGGTAATGATTTTTCTGGAATTAGTACTACAGATAGAATGGGAGATATGGGGGGAAATAACTTAACAAAATCTACTAATTTTTCTGATAGGTCTTATAGAAATGATTTCAATGGAACATCATCTTCAGCTCCATTGGCTGCAGGTGTTATTGCCCTCCTACTTAGCAAATATCCCACCTTGAGCTGGAGGGATGTGAGAGAAATCATAGCAGAGAGTGCAGTTAAAAATCATTCTACAGATTCAGGATGGACCACAAATGGTGCAAATTTAAATATCAACCACAAGTATGGATTTGGAGCAATCAATGCTAATGCTGCAATTCTGAAAGCTGCTTCCTGGACACCGATTTCTTCCTCCAAAACGTATGATTCATATGAAAATAGTTCCATTACCAACACAAATACATCTTTTACGACTACATCTTCCAATATAAATTATATTGAATTTATAGAAATTTACTTTACCACGAATGAACCAAATATGGGGATTATTACTGTCGCACTTATCCATGAAAACAATACTGCAAATGCATCGGGTCTTACATCAACTTCCAGCATTCTTGTAGAACCCCATCTTTGCTATACTACCAGTGGTGCTACAAGATCTTGTGAAAATTACTCTTCATCAGCAACCACTCTGCGATATGGTTCTAGTCGTCATCTAGGAGAGTCAGTAAACACAGGATCATGGAAAGTTTTGGTGACAGGTGGAAGTGGAACCTACAGCACAAAACTTATTTTTAGGGGAAGGTCATCGAAATAAATTGAATAAATCCACACTTATCATCATCCCCGTATTCAATGAGGGAAGTGTTATACAAAAAGTTGCTAAAAGAACCTTAGAACACAGTTCTTCATTTGCAAATATACTTTTTATAAATGATGGATCCACAGACATATCTAAGACTGAATTGCTTGGTTTGGCATTAAAGTACCCTGAGATAAAGGTATTAAATAAGGAAATCAACCAAGGTTATGGAGCTAGTCTCATATCGGGAATTGAATTTGCAATACAGAATAAATATGATTATTGTATTACTATGGATTGTGATGACCAACACCAGCCCAGTGATCTTCCTCGATTTTTTGAATTTGACTCATCTATTGATTTAGTTAGCGGAAGTAGATACCTTCCCGGTTCTGGTGTACAGGGAATTGAACCCCCGGGAGATAGAGTAGAGATCAACAAAAGAATAACTGCACTGTTAAACAAACACTATGATTTACATATAACTGATGCATTTTGTGGGTTTAAAAGATATAAACTCTCTTCCTTTCAAAACCATGAATTTAAAGAAAATGGATACGCCTCCCCCTTAGAACTTTGGAGTTATATTTACCATTTATCTAGATCTGTTAAAGAGATTGCTGTAGATCGAATTTATATTACGGATGATAGAAGCTTTGGAGAAGATCTGGACAAAAAACGCAAACGCTACCAATACTATTTAAAAGTCTGGAAAAGATCACACAACTACTATGCAGAAATGTCAAAAGTTTCGGATCTACCCTCTAAACCTAAATCCAATTGAACTGGTAAAATAGTAATGATTAAATTAATTTTAGGAAGTTTGGTCTATATACTTGGGGTGTATCTCTTCTTTAATGTTTTAGGGTTTGTTGAAAGTTTTTTTTCTATGCTATTGAGTTTGTACGGTCTTCAAAAAATTGGGGAAGGATTAGATGATATGCGATCTGGAAGGCTGAGGGATTTCATACAGGCAAAAAACTCACCCACCCACAGGAAAAGAAAACAATCAGCAGAAACATCGAGAAGCAATTATTTCTATGTCATAAAGTTGAGAGAGCTATTTGATGGCAGGAGCGGTGTGGATATATTGGCTTCTGTTATGGCAAGCATCAGCATCCATATAGCTAAAGCTGATGGAAATATCTCAGACAAAGAGATTGAATCTATACGTTATTCTGTTGATCGAGTTTTTAATGGAAAAGCGGATCATACATTTATTTCTGAAGTAGTTCGTACTACTAAAGAACACCTCCAATCCATTGGATTAGGAAATATTTTAACTTCCATACTAGAAATATTTCAAATTTATATGGAGCTTATTCAATATTTACCAGAAGATGAACGAAATGATTTTTTTATAAGTTTATTTACAATGCTTTATGAAGTTGCCATAGCAGATGATGGAAAACTCAATTACCCAGAAGAAAAAATTTTTCAAGCTCTCTATAGCAATTTCGGTATTCCTCTGGAGTACCAAGATTTAATCAAAAGAACTGCCCAATACAATTACAATGCTAGAAAAGTCAATAAAGACAAACCTGCAAGTGTTTCTCCTGAAAAAAAATTCAAAGATGCTTTGGAATTCTATGGTCTAAAAGATAGTTATACAAAAGAAGAACTTGAAAAAGCATGGAAGAAGATGGCTCTATTATATCATCCAGATAAGTACCATAATTCTGATCCTGAAGTTTATAGAGTAATGAATGAAAAATTTGTCCAAGCCAAAGAAATTTATGAATTTCTATTAAATAAAATAAAATAAGGAAATATCTTATGTCCACACTTACAGAAGAGGAACAGAAGACTATCATAAGAAATGATAATATCTATTCTAATAAGGTAATACTATTTAATGACAATGTTAACTCTTTTGATCATGTAGAAGATTGTCTCATAAATATCTGTAGACATGAAAAATCAAAAGCTAAGAAGATAGCATTAGAAGCACATAATAAAGGAAAAGCCGTTTGTTTTACAGGTAGTATGGAAGTATGCGAATCAATTAGCGAAAAGTTAGGCGCAGAAGGACTTACTGTTACCCTAGAATAAATTATTTTGAAGGTGCAATTAAGTTTTTCTTCAAAAGTGTTTCTGATAAATTTAAAAAAGCCTTTGCTTTTGTATGAGACTCAACACAATCATAAGGATTTTTTTTACATGGACCTTTGTTGATATAAGGCTCATTGATTGTAAAGTATAATCCATTGTGCTCTTCTACAGTATCCATAAATAAAATATTTTTCTCTGCCCATCCAAAGATGTTTCCAAACGCTATATAAGCATACCCTTCTTTTGTATCTGAAAAAATGTCTCTACCGAAACTAGAAAAATAGAATTCTCCCCCCACAATCCCTAACAGAGTGGGGAGTATATCTATTTGTGATGAAACCCTTGGGTTAATTTCTGATTTTTTCCCATGATTTAAAATTAAAAAAGGAATGTTTCTATCTTCAAAATAATTTAATGTTCTGTGTGATGTATGATCAGAAACAAAAATTATAACTGTATCTTTATATTTATCTGTTTTTTTAAATTCCTTAATAAATTCACCCAAAGACCAATCTGCGTAGTACATTGAATTTATAAAACGATTCTCTTCTGAGTCGGGCTTAAAAAGATTAAAAGATTCATCAGGCACCTGGAATGGATGATGTGTAGATAAAGTAAGACATACTCTAAGTTTTGGTTTGTCATCTTTTGGCTCTTGTCTAATATCTTCTACAATTTTCATGTATACATCATTATCATTATATCCCCAAACACCCTTTGTATACTTTCCTATTTTTTCAAAAGATCCTAGATCAAAAATAGTTTCAAATCCCCAATTTCGTATTACAGGAGTGATATTTTCAAAGGATAGTTCGCCTCCATAATAAAAATATGTTTCATATCCTTTATCTTTTAAGAGAGTTCCAAGTGGAGTAAAATGATTGAGAGCATATCTAGAGTGTATTAGAGTTTTACCAGATCTATCTGGAAACCCAGTTAAAATAGACACCAAACCATTGGAAGTACGACCTCCGTTTGCAAAGAATTTTGAAAAATAAATCCCTTCCTGAATTAATCGATTAAAATTAGGAGTAATCTCTTTTCCTTCATATTTTTGTAAGACATACTTAGTAGGCCAGCTCTCGAGAAGAACCAATAATATATTAGGTTTATTAGTATTTTCAGGAGATTCTGTTTTTCTATAAATAGGATATATTTCATTTTGAAATGTAGCACCTCTATAGTTTATTATTTCTTTGGTGAGTGCTATAGCTTCAAGAGTATGCATCTCTTGTATTCTTGAAAACTTTTCTGTAGCTATCTCTTGAATGGTTGTAAAAACTCCATTTAAAATAAATTGATTGAGAATAGGATTATCAGTTACAATAGCATTGCTGGGACTTATAAAACTTTTCTGTATACCACCTCTTATTCCTAAAATGCTCACCACCAGCCATAATAAAAAAATAAAAATTTGTTCTTTAATCGATTCTGGTTTTTTATAAGGAATTTTACTAAATAATTTTATCAATCCAAAACCCAATAAAATACCTAAGGGAAATCCAATTGACAATAGTAAGAAATGACTTTCAAAGGCAGATGCCAATAAAACAATAAAATCTTTTCCCATAAAAACAAATCCCTCATATCCGAGGTGTTTTTGGGCATTTTCAAAATAAATAAAATCGCCCACTAAGTGAAAGATACCATAAACCAATAAAAAAATTGGAGCATAGATCCAAAAATTTCTATAAAATTTGAATTTGTTTAAAAAAGTAATAAAACTTAGTACAAGAAAAGGAGATAAAAATAAAAAAATAACAGACTGATCAAATCGAATTCCATGAAATAAAATCTGTAAATAAATAATTTTACTATTGACTGAAACTGTCGAATGATAGTATAATAAATACGTACAGCGGAAGATCTGAAAAACTAGGTTATAGAAAAACAGGTGAACTAAGAATATTTTAGTCATAGGTTTTTTCTAATTGAGTTGTAAATTCACTAAGGAGGTCATAGCCGTGAATGCATTGCTTGAATTGAATGATTACCAGGAAACTGTTCAAAAGAAAATTAGAGATATTCAGCCAGAAGAAAGAGTAAGTATGCAAAAAATTCTTGCTGAGCTTGTAAAAACTACAATTATCAATGTAGAAACCAAAGAGAAATCTTCTCAGAGTATCTAAACAAAGAAAAATTAAAAACATATTCACAATTGAAAAAACTACCTTCATCTATTACAAGAAAAACCTAATTTTTGTTTAATTTCTTTTTACTTTTGATTAAGCTTTTACAATAAGAATTCATCCCTCACCCTGAATAATCCTTGACTACAAGTAAAGCATTTTGCTATATGGTTAAGCATGTCCACTGTTGCAAATCCCTTTTTATCTATATCAGAAGTTTCCATGGCAATGAACTCCACCCTAGATCCAGAAGAACTATTGGATCTAATTTTAGATAATTGTATCAACTTTTGCCATGTTGAATCTGGCTCTCTAATGCTCGTAAACAACAAAGAAAAAGTATTGGATATTGTAACATATCGGGGTCATAAACCAGAGATTAAAAAAGAGGTTCGACTCAAATTAGGTGAGGGTATCACAGGACGAGTGGCATCCTCAGGCGTGGGTAGATTGGTCAATGATGTGAGCATTGATCCTGACTATGTTTCCATAAGACATGATATCCGTTCAGAATTGGCTGTACCTATGATTGTTGAAGATTTAGTCATTGGGGTGATCTCCCTTGATTCCAATCGACAGGGTGCTTTTACGGAAGACCACCTGGCATTGGTATCCATACTTGCAAACCAAGCGGGACAAATTTTTAAAAACCTACAAAATTATAGAAGGTTAGAGCAAAAAAATAAAATACAACAGGTTTTAATTGATATTTCAAGAGTAGTCACATCCAGCTTGGATTTAGATGAAGTCTTCCAAAATATTATGGCAATTATGGAAAAGACCTTAAAACTCGAAAAGGGTAGTCTTGTTCTCTATGAGCCTCAAACTGGAAGTTTGCGATTGGTTGCTGCCATAGGTCTCTCCAACGAAGAAATAGAGAGAGGTACCTACCAACCCGGAGAAGGTATCACAGGAAAGGTATATGAGAGTGGTCAGCCAGTTTTCATACATTCTGTCCAAAACGATCCAGACTTTTTAAATCGAGTGGGGTATCTCAACTACTTCAAATCAAATGCAAGCAATGTAAATCTCTTGTCGGCACCAGTTAAGAGTGAGCACTCTATCATTGGAGTGGTTAGTGTTTTCATCGTGAACCAAAAAAACTTAGACTCCCAAACCTATTTAGACTTTTTACAAGTAGTTGCTTCCATGATCTCCCAAGCCATTAAAATTCATAATTTGGTGGAAGATGCGAAAAAAGAAATTTCCAGAGAGAACATCCTCCTGAAAAGGGAATTGAGGGAGAAGTATAAGTTTGGGGCTCTGATTGGTAGATCGAAGGTAATGGATAAACTTTTTGAAAAAGTGAGACTTGTTTCCGACTCCAGAGCCAGTGTTTTGATCACAGGAGAATCTGGAACTGGCAAGGAGATGATTGCATCTGCCATACATTACAATAGCAACAGAAGTGATAAGCCTTTTATTAAAATTAATTGCGCGGCAATTCCAGAACATTTACTTGAAAGTGAACTCTTCGGTCATACAAAAGGTTCTTTTACGGGAGCTTACTCCGATAAAAAAGGAAAGTTTGAAATTGCTGATGGTGGAACTATTTTTCTAGATGAAATAGGAGAAATGGATATAAATCTACAATCTAAACTCCTAAGAGTATTACAAGAAAAAGAAATCGAAGCAGTAGGTTCTATTAAAGTAAAGAAAGTAGATGTTCGAATACTTGCTGCTACCAATGCAAATTTAGAAACATTAATTTCTGAAAAGAAATTCAGAAGTGATCTATATTATAGATTGAATGTGGTAAATCTCACTATGCCACCTTTGAGGGACAGACCGGAAGATATCCCATTATTGATTTTTCATTTTCTCGAAAGATATACAAAAGAGAATTCTAAAGAGATTAAAGGTATCACAAGAGATGCCCATAAAATTTTAACAGCATATAATTGGCCCGGAAATGTAAGAGAATTAGAAAACATAATAGAGAGATCTGTGGTACTCACGCAAAATTCAAGTTTGGATACCGATGACTTTTCTGATATTAAAGAAAAAATAGGAATTTCCGATCATTCTAAGTCAATCTCAGAATCCGATGAAACAGGATTATCTATAGAAGGAAGTAATTTTTACTCAAATACTTATTTAGATTCTTTAGATGGTAGAGCTCTTGAAGTTATCATTGGAGAAGTAGAATCCAGGCTCATTCTCTATTCATTGAAAAAATTTAGGTATACAAAAACTAGGGTAGCTAAGTATCTGGGTATAAATCGTAATACGTTAGATAAGAGAATTAAAGAATTGAATATAGAGTACTAACTTAATTAATCTTATCAAAGGGGATTTTCAATGGCAAAAAAAAATGAAAGTTTGATAGTAGATATTTCTACTAATGGTTTTCTTAAATATCTTGAAACCCTTCCTGAACAGTCTCGGGAGAAAGCAAAAAATAGATATGCATCCATGGCTGTCAGACTTTGGTACGATGCGGAAGGAGCAGATGGATATAGAAAAAAAATTGAAAGGGAAAAAATAGTATCACTCATTCAGAATTTTTTTAGTGAGGATTCCCTATTCTCTCTTAAACTATATTCTATTGAAAAAAGAAAGTCAATTTTAAAAGATCTTATTGATTCAGAGTCTTCATCTGTTACAATGGAAGAAGTATCTAACTATTTAAAAACCCTACCTGAGTCCATTCGAGACGCGTTCTTCCATGATGCATGTTTTATAATTGCAACTGATAAACAAATCGCTACCAAAGAAATTGATTACCTAAATAATCTTGGAAAATTATTACATATACCTGAAGAAGAAATTAAAAAAGAATTCTCTTTTTTTTGGATTTCTCAGTTATAAGTATTTATTTAAAAAATATAATGTCAAAGTATTTTAATTTTTTTCTATCAGAGAAATCAAAAGAGAAAGTAGAAGAAATAATTTTATTTATAGCCATAGGAAGCTTTCTTCTACATCTGAGCTTAGTGGTACTTTATAACTCCCAAATACTCAAACTATCTGAATCTATTTCAATGATGTTTTCCAATCCTATATCTGTCATTTATACTCCATTTTCTTTTGTTCTTTTTTATGAATTTTATCTTTTAATTTATTATCTTCCTAAATCCTTTACTACTTATATTGGCAAACAATATGAAATTGTAACATTAATTATAATCCGAAGGCTTTTTAAGGATCTTTCTAATTTAGAAATATCATCAGATTGGTTTAGATTAAAAAATGACTTACAGTTTACTTATGATATTTTATCTACTATTTTATTATTTTTTTTAATATATATTTTTTATGAGTTAGCAAAAAGAAATTTTAGGGATGTAAAAATAAGCAAGACAAATATCACCAATTCTATTCATTATTTTATTACCTTTAAAAAGATAATAGCAATTCTACTTGTTCCAACTCTATTTTTTATGGTGTTTTATAATTCAATGAATTGGCTAGTTCACTTAAGTTCTCCAGAAACTCCAACTAAGAACTTTAATAATATATTTTTTTACGACTTCTTTACAGTTTTGATATTAGTAGACGTTCTTTTACTTTTACTCTCTTTTTTACATACAGATAAATTTCATAAAGTAATTAGAAACTCAGGTTTTATAATTTCAACTATACTACTCCGGCTTTCCTTTACATCAGATGGATTGATGAGCAGTGCATTAGCAATTGGAGCAGTAAGTTTTGGAATTTTATTATTATTTATTCATAATCTTTATGATCGTAGCGAACTTTTGTATCCAATGGAATAGAGTAAGACATGAATTCAAACAATTTGCAAGATAATATCCTCTAATTTGCTTGAAAATAGTAAGCAGTTTCGTTTTGTTTTTCATCATTTACATAACGACAATTATTATAAATTCTAAGATACGTATTAAAAGTAAACTTCTCTAGGTGGTAATAATCTCCCAAAACTGGAACTATGGACTGTGTAGCTTCTTTTAAATAGTAATGGGGTATAGAAGGAAAGAGATGGTGAACAACATGATACCTTTCTATATTATGATGAAAAAAATCTAGAACTCCTCCAAAAATTCCATAATCATAATCAGTTGTACTGATAGCACCTTTTAAGTATGTCCAATTAGAATTGTAGTACCATGGATTTTTTTCATGATTGTGGTGAAGATAAGTGACAAAATGAAGTGTCATATTATACAAAATCCAAGGAATGAAATAAGCAAAAATCATAAACAATGGAACTAATATTGTAGCAACGAAGATTATTCCTACCATTGAGAAATATCCCAAAATACTAATTTTAAACTTTAACCTCTCATTTTCTCTGAAATAAATATCGTTAAATTCAAAATGAGATACAATTTTTCCTTTATGATTAGGATGATCATTATAGAATAAATAAATTGGAAAAAACATACATAATTTATAAAGTCTAATAAAAATTCTTCTTTTTAATTGTTGTCTTACTATAAATTTTAAGGCTCTGTAGTACTTTTTCGATAAAGCCACATGACTTTCGTCTTTTTCTAAATTCCCATGAAATAAGTGATGTTTTTGGTGAGAACGTTTCCAGCTATGATAAGGAACTAAAATAAAAGAGTGGGAGATTAATCCAAAAAAATAATTAATTTTACTATTACCGGAAAAAGAAGCATGACCACAATCATGTCCTATCACAAAAATAGACCAAAACATACTTCCTTGTAGTACAGATAAAAGCGGAATAAAGTAGTAATATTGATTTTCAATTGAAAAATAAATTCCGAAGCTAAGTAACCCTACCAATAAAAAATCAAAGAAAAAATAAAATAGGGATAAGCCTAATTTTCCATGGAAGTATTGTTTTGGAATAGCATTCTTCAAATCTTTGAGAGTAAAAGGGAGGTTTGTATTATTTGTAATATTTAACATTTTTATCCTTAACTGTTTTTATAGAACGGTATTAATAATAATTACCAATAAAAATTCTCCCTTATTTTTATCTATAAATATCTATACAATCTAATTTTTAATTATTTTAAAATTGCTTCTGATTGTTTTAAAAACCTTTTTATATTGATATTTGTTCTATTTTTATAGCTTTTATGTTTAACCAAAGAGAAAAGGGCTGGATTCTAGGTATGAATTTCAAGATTTTTTTTCTTTGGAAGCTATGTCCAATGAATTCCTTAGGTTTATTCCCAATTTTCCTATACAACTTTTTGAATTAGAGAGCAATGGAAACCTTTTCAAACTACAAAGCATGCTCAAAGTTTGTATATGAGAATGATAGGTATTATTCAGTGCGTCTACTAACGACAGAGGTTGGGATGGAAGGATTTAGTACCTCACCCCTACTATTCCATATTGTACTACATTTCAGTATACACCGCATCTCCATGATTCGACTTTCGCTCACCACAAGTCTCATTTGAAGGGAGATGGGATAGAGAGGAGTGATTTAGAAGTAACACTTATATATTTGCTATTTTATTTATACTAAACATATATTTATTTTTCTTGTTTTTTTTCTCATAAAAAATTACTCTACTTACAATATGTCATCCTCCCATGATCTATTCGTAAAACAAATTCTTTCTAATACTGCTGATGCAATTGATTTTTTTGAAAGCTCCCTATCAAAAAGCATTATAGATCTACTTGATTTAAATCATCTCGAACTCCGACTTTATATGAAAATGATACAGATAATTCGGGACGATCCGGAAAGCTTTCTCACCAACTTAAAGGACATTTTTTATTCCATTTCAAAAGAAAAAGACGAAGCAAAAAGAATTTACATAATTAAGAACCTACTTGAATATTTGTTTAGAGCTAGAAAGGACGCAGAAAACTACACTGAAAAAGAAATCATAAAAAATATTGAGGGCGATTATATGAATTTATTAGAAAGAATAAGAGAAGAAGGCAAACTAGAAGGTGAACAAAAAGGAAAACAAGAGGGCAAACAAGAAAACAAACTAGAAACAGCCCATAAAATGCTAGAAGAAGGTTTTACTCTAACTCAGATTTCTAAAATCACAGGGCTTACTGAAATACAGCTTCGGGAAAATGGGATATTGTAGGATTTTTTTTGGATATACGGGGTCTCGATACACTCTGCCTAACTTTTTTACTTTTAAATATTTATCTGAATTAGGCAGAGCATAATTCGACAGGCTCATCACACCGCTCGACCAGTGGACTTTTTTGTGTACAACGCCTTTAAGCTAGTTATGAAAAAGTAGACTCTTTTTTAATTTAGGATCTAATGTACCTCACCCCTACTATTCCATATTGTA